>JBGSYU010000583.1:0-5509 GCA_041750715.1 Lacipirellula sp. | reverse complement strand
TGCATTACGGTAGTGGGTCTCTTTGACGAAAGGGGTCGGGAGTCTTTTGCAACTGGACGCGTTTTTCGCCGGGAATCTTCCTAGTTGCAAAAGACTCCCGACCCCGTCCAATTCGCAAACGGACCCACTACCTGCATTACGCGTTCCGTGACTCAACGACAGTTGCAAGCTATAATCCCTATTCTCCTGGGATGAGCGGCGTAATGGCATCCCTTACTCAGATTGCATTTTCCAGCCAAAGATATGCGATTCATGCTATTCGGCCGACAGCTTCTGATCGCACTGGTGTTCGTGCTGGGAACGGCGCCTTGCGTCCGGGCCGCCGTCCCCGCATGGCTGGCCCCCATCACGCTCACCGCCGAGCCTTTCGTCGGCGTCACGCACTACCAGATCACGCAGTCGCTCAACAATCCGGCGCCGTACGTCTTGCCGCGCGAGCTTTCGATCCACATCGTTGAAATCGATCCGAGCGCTCCAGGAGTGTCCTTCCTCGGCACGCCCGGCAACGGCGCCGTCGCGGAGGAATACACGCGCCAGACCACCAGTTCGTTCGTCAACGGCAGTGGAGTCGCCGTCGGCATCAACGGCGACTTTTATACGACCAACACCGGCATCAACGCCAGCGTTAGCGGGCTGGGCATCAGCAATGGCGCGATCGTCTCGCCTGCCGTCAACGGCAGGCCATCTTTTTTCCGTCCTGCAAAACGAAACTGCGGTAATTCGCACCAACGGAACGGTTCCTGCGGGCGCTCACAACGCCGTCAGCGGCAATCAGCGCCTGATCAGCGGCGGCGCGAACGTGACGCCCAACGACAGCTACACGACCACGTTGAATCCCCATACGGCGATCGGCGTCAATGCCAGCAACGGACATATCTTCTTCATGACCGTCGACGGCCGGCAGACGACTTTTTCTGGAGGGATGCGGACGGACGACATGGCCGACATCCTGATCGACTTCGGCGTCACCGACGCGATCAACCTCGACGGCGGCGGCAGCACCACGCTGGTGTTCGCCGACGGCGCAGGCGGCGCGGCTCGAACGATTAACAGTCCCAGCGATGATTCCACCAGCCAGAACCGTGGCAGCGAACGGCAGGTTGCGAATCATTTCGGCGTCTTTGCCACGCCCAATCCCGGATACACCCGGCTACCGACGCCGCCCCGGCCGCAGGCGGCGCCGCCCGATTCGCTGATAACGTCGCTGACCATTCTCGACGGTTTCGACGGCGGAGAAGGGCGCTTCACCTCAAACCCCTTCACGGCTAGCGGCTCGACCAACGGCATCACCGCTGCGAGCACGGCGGTCTACACCACGGACGATGCACAAGTCGGCGTCGGCAGCCAGCGAATCACCATGGTCCGCGATGGAGCCAGCACGGCACGCCTCCGTCATTTGTCCGGCGGCGGAAGTCCGCTGAACAACCGCGTGAGCGTCGGCGGTCAGTTTCGCGCCCTTGGGCCGAACGGTTATGTCGGGTTCTTCTTCAAAACGACCGATGCCGACCTGCAAGTGGGCATCGGCATCGACGACGGCGTAAGCGGAGGGACGACCGGACTGGAAATCAGCAATTCGCAGCCGGCGATCGCCGACGGCAAGTGGCATCTCTACGAGTGGAATCTCGACGACGACGCCCAGTGGTCGAACTTCTCCGCCGGCAATGGAACCATTGACGGGCCGAACGCTTACATCGACTCGGTGTTCATTCACGCCGGCGCCAGCACGGCGGGCGACACGCTGATTGCGTACCTCGACACCGTGGCCTACAACCCTAACGGCAGCTTGGCGAGTCTCATCCCGTTCTACGAAGCTGATTTCGACGGCGACGGCTACGTCGACGGCCTCGACCTTTCCGCATGGCGGGCCGCTTTCGGCGAGAGTCCGTCCGGCGACGCCGATAACGACGGTGACAGCGACGGCGCCGACTTTCTTACCTGGCAGCGGCAGTTGGGAGCCGGCGAGTTGGCGACCCCCTCGGCGGGCGCCGTTCCAGAACCGCACGCCGCCGCACTTGCGGCGATGGCAGTTTTTGGGGCGTTTCTCGGCCGAGCTTTCCATCGCCTTCCCGCGTGAGCAACCCCTACCGAGACGGCCTCAAAGTCACTAAGCTAGAAATCCATCGGCCAGCCCGCGGCGACCGCCGTGTATGGCTGATATTCCCTGGGCCCAAGGGGTGAAACTTCGACGAACGCTGGCGGACCATTCGCCGGAGAACCCGCCCCGAGGCGGGTTTTTTTTCGCGCCGGCCGCGGAAAGTAACTCGCCAGAATTCTTCGATCGTACGGCAACTTGCTCATGAAACCGATCCGCAAACTGCTCGCCGCCAACCGCAGCGAAATCGCCATTCGCGTCTTTCGCAGCGCCCACGAGCTGGGCATTCGCACCGTGGCGATGTACTCGCACGAGGACCGCTACGCGCTGCACCGCTTCAAGGCGGACGAGGCGTACCCCGTCGGCGAGGCCGGCCAGCCGCTCCAGGCGTATCTGAACATCGAGAACGTCCTCGCGCTCGCCAAGCGTCATGAGATCGACGCGATCCATCCCGGCTATGGCTTTCTCAGTGAGAATCCGCGGTTCGCCCAGGCGTGCCAGGACGCGGGCATTATCTTCGTCGGGCCGCGGGTCGAACTGCTTGAAAACCTCGGCGACAAGATCGAAGCCCGCAAGCTCGCCGAGAAAGTTGGCGTCCCGGTGCTCGGCGGCAGCAGCAAACCGATCGCCGACGTGGCCGAAGGCAAGCAAACGGCCGCGAAGCTCGGCTATCCGATCATCCTCAAGGCTGCCCACGGCGGCGGCGGCCGCGGGATGCGGGTCGTCAATTCGGAGAAGGATTTCGACGACTCTTTCCAAGCCGCCCGCCGCGAGTCGCTCACCGCGTTCGACAGCGACGAGATCTTCGTCGAAAAGTTCATCGAGCGGGCCCGACACATCGAAGTGCAGCTTCTGGGCGACCAGCACGGCAACCTGGTGCATCTCTACGAACGAGATTGCTCGGTGCAGCGCCGCCACCAGAAAGTCGTCGAGATCGCTCCGGCGCCCAACCTTCCCGCCGCCGTCCGCGATGCGCTCTGCGACGCCGCGTTGCAAATCGGCCGCGAAGCAAAGTACGACAATGCCGGCACCGTCGAGTTTCTCGTCGACGCCGACACGAACGAGTTTTACTTCATCGAGGTGAACCCGCGGATCCAGGTCGAGCATACCGTCACTGAAGAAGTCACCGGCATCGACGTCGTCCGCTCGCAAATCCTCATCGCCAGCGGCTTGCCGCTTAGCGCTCCTGAAATCAACCTGCCGTCGCAGCAGGACGTGAGCACGAACGGCTTTGCGATTCAGTGCCGGGTGACCACCGAAGACCCGTCGAACCGCTTCATGCCCGACTACGGCCGGATCACGCACTACCGCTCCACCGGCGGCATGGGCGTCCGGCTCGACGGCGGCTCGGCGTTCTCCGGCGCCGTCGTGTTTCCGTATTACGATTCGCTGCTGGTGAAGGTCAGCTCCTGGGGACGCACGTTCGCCGAAGCCGCCCAGCGGACCGAACGATGCCTTCAGGAATTCCGCATCCGCGGCGTGAAGACGAACATCCCGTTTTTGCTGCGGCTGATCGCCAACCCGACATTCACCGCCGGCGAATGTACGACCCGCTTCATCGACGAGACGCCCATCCTGTTCGAGTTCGAAGCCCGCCGCGACCGGGCGACGAAGCTGCTCACCTACATCGGCGAGATGATCGTCAACGGCAACGCGCATGTGCGAGACAAGCCGCGCGCCATCCGCCGGCTGCCGGCGCAGGTTCCGCCAACCAGCCTTGACGCGGAAGCGCCGCCGCTCGGCACGCGCGATCGGCTAAAAAAAATGGGCGTCGCGGGATTTACCAAGTGGGTCTGCGAGCAGAAGCCGCTGCTGTGGACCGACACCACCATGCGCGACGCCCACCAGTCGCTGCACGCCACGCGGTTCCGCACCTACGACCTCGCGGCCATCGCCGACGCCTATTCGCAGCACCTTGCCGGGCTGTTTTCCATTGAAATGTGGGGCGGCGCCACGTTCGACGTCACCATGCGATTCTTGCGCGAGTCGCCGTGGCAGCGGCTTGAAACGCTGCGCGAGAAGATCCCCAACATCCTCTTCCAGATGCTGCTGCGGGCCTCAAGTGCCGTCGGCTACACGAACTACCCGGACAACGTCGTCCGCGAAACGGTCCGCCAGTCGGCCGCCGCGGGGATCGACGTGTTCCGCATCTTCGACGCGCTGAACTGGACGCCGAACATGCGGGTCGCGATGGAAGCGGTGCAAGAATCGGGCGCTATTTGCGAAGCGGCCATCTGCTACTCGGGCGACATCCTCAACCCGAAACGCCCCAAATACGACCTCAAATATTACGTCTCGCTGGCCAAAGAGTTGGAGTCGATGGGCGCCCACATCCTCGCCATCAAGGACATGGCCGGTCTGCTCAAGCCGGCCGCCGCCGCGGTGCTGGTGAAGGCTCTTAAGGAAAACATCGGCCTGCCGATCCACTTCCACACGCACGACACCAGCGGCGTGGCCGCGGCCTCGGTGCTGAGCGCGGCCGAAGCAGGTCTCGACGTCGCCGACGGCGCCATTGCCGCGATGAGCGGCGGCACGAGCCAGCCGAACCTCAACACGATGGTCGAGGCGCTTCGCTTCACGCCGCGAGCCTCCGACCTCGACCCGCAAGCCCTCGACGCAGTGAGCGAATACTGGCGCGAGGCCCGCGAGTTCTATTTGCCGTTTGAAAGCCCCGTCCTTGCCGCCGGCGCCGACCTCTACCAGCACGAAATGCCCGGCGGCCAATACACGAACCTATTTCAGCAGGCCCAGGCCCTGGGCCTCGCCCACCGCTGGCCGGAAATTTGCCGGCTCTACGCCGACGTGAACCAACTCTTGGGCGACATCGTGAAGGTCACGCCCACCTCGAAAGCCGTCGGCGACATGGCTCTGTTCCTCGTCGCCAACGACCTGTCGACCGACGATCTCATGCACAGCGAGCGCGAGCTCGCGTTCCCCCAATCGGTGATCGACCTGCTCGCGGGCCGCATGGGACAAACCGTATTCGGCTTCCCCGCCGAGGTGCAGAAGCGCATCCTCAAGGACGAACAGCCGCTCCCCGGCCGCCCCGGCGACACGCTCCCGTCGGCCGACCTGGCCGCGACGAAAGCCAAGGTCGCCGAGCTTGTCGAGGAAGAAGTCACCGACCAAGACGTGATATCGTACCTGATGTACCCCCAGGTGTTCGAGCAGTTCGCCCAGCACCAGCGGCAATACGCCGACGTGGCCGTGCTGCCCACCCCGGTGTTTCTCTACGGCATGGAACCGCAGGAGGAAGTGGCCGTCGACATCGAACCCGGCAAGACGCTCATCATCAAGTTCCTCACGATCAGCGAACCGCACGCCGACGGCACGCGAACGGTGTTCTTCGAACTGAACGGCCAGCCCCGCGAAGTGACGGTGCATGACCGCTCGCTCACGCCCGCTGAAGCGGTGCGA
>JBGSYU010000582.1:0-3034 GCA_041750715.1 Lacipirellula sp. | reverse complement strand
CCACGGGCGGCTCGTTGAGTTTATGTACGCCGATTTGCCGCCGCCAGTCCACGGGATGCGCCCGGCCACCGGTTCGATTTCCGCACCGACGCAAAAACTGCTACGCTACGTCGACCACGACATTCTCTGGGAGCAGCTATGCCGATGTCCACGCCCGCGCGCTGGGGGCGCCCGGTTTCGCGGCGACGCTTTCCCATACCCCCTGGGCGTGACGCGGACAAGCCCTAGCAAGAGTGCGCATCGCTGGGAGACTCAGTCACGTGGGCCGCGTGGCCAGTCCTACTTCGAACAGGCCGCACACAGCGCATCGACGCGGTCGTTGGTGAACGCCAGCGAATAGGCGCCCTGGCCGCATGTGGCGCAGCGGATTGGGTCGAACGCCTTGGTGAGCGGATTCCAATAGACGACCAGACTGTGCCAGTGGAGCCGCAACGGCGCCAAGTCGGCGACCGCCGGCCCGGAAGGAGGTTGGCCGATGTGGAAATGAATCGGAATCCCGCCGGGAGTTGTCCAGCGGCGTTCGCCGGACGGTGCAGTGTGTAGATCCCCGGCAGCAGTAAGCGCCTCCGCGCCGATTCCATTCATCGGTCGATCCTGCGATGCGACGACCAGTAGACGATTTGTGTTCCTGAACTTACCTTCTGGTCGCCGCCGCGTCCAGAAGCCCGATCACGGCAGGGCCGATCAGTTTTCGCGGGGTGCCATGCCCACGTCGGCGTGGGCATGTGAATCGCCGCGGAAAACATGGCCACGTCGGAAGACCTCCGTGGCCATGGCGCCCCCTATCTTGAATCACTGATCCGCCCCGATCACGGCGCCGTGCTATCGGCAAGGGTCGTTTGTCGACCATTGTCACGCGAGAATGGGTTCTCGAGGCAGTTGGCCGCTCCGGCGATGGGCGCCGAGTGCTGCCATGATGAGGAGTGCCAATGTCGCCGGCTCAGGCACGGGTAGGTTAGCGGAGCCGGCCGGCGACCCGCTTTCGAACTGCCGCTGCCAGGCGAGGAAGTCGTCGCCGTCGGCGTCGTAATCAAAATCGGCGTCAGCGTCCGGATAGCCGTTCGTGCCAAAGTTCGCCGTCCAGATTTGAAAATCATCGGCGTCGACGTCGCCGTCAAAATCGAAATCGCTCGCGGCGAAACTGACCTCCACCGGCGTCAGCGCATAAATCTCTGCGTAGACCGCGGCGCCCCCTAGGACGTCGACGAAGGCCAGGATGGCATAGGGCCAATCAGCCAGATTCAGTTGCCGTGGGAGACTGAGGTCCTGAAGCACGTCCGGCGACCCTTTCAGTTCGACGGCGATCACCGGATAATCCGCCTCCAACCCGGGCGTCGGCACAACGTCGTCGAGGGTAATGATGTAGTCGACAATCGTATCGTCATCAAAGTCATCGTAGACATCCACATTGTGGTACGCGGACGAATCTGTGGCGCCGGTGAACTCGATCTCGCCGCCGGTCCGTGGGTTGTCGATGATCATCTGGGCCACCTGAAACGTCGCCGGATGGGTGTAGGACGCCGAAAATGCATTGGCGTTGGGTACGACCGACGGATGGTAGCTAAGCCAGCCTCGCACCGGGTCGCCGAGCCGCACGTCGTTGAGTACGCCGTTCGGATTGTCGATTTGAATGATCGTCGCGGCGATTTCCCAGCGCAGAATCTGCGGCTGCGGAACCTGGGCGCCCGCGCTACGGCAAATCCCAAGGCCAATGAGCAGTGCTCCAAGCGTCACCCATGATCGCCAACCGGCGGCGCTGGAGTTAGTTGACGATTGCGGGAATTCTAAAGTCATGGTTGCAGCATTCTATTTCGTCTAAGGAATGTCGCTCAGGCCGACGGTCTCGTCCCCGTCGCGGGTGATCAGGGCAAGCAGCGGTTTAGCGTCGATCGCCTGCCCGATCAAATGGACCGAGCCGTCGGCAAAGGCGGCGTGGGCCCCGCCCGGGTGAAACGAGTACAGCCCATGCAAATTATCGCCGTTGACAATCGGCTCGCCGGCGACCACTTTCAGGTGGTTCAGCAGCGTCTCGGCGCTGATGGCCCACATTCCTACGTTGCCCCAAGTGCGGAACTGCGGCGGCTCGTGGGGCTCGAACTTCGCCCCGCTGGCGAAATAGTGGTCCGGCAGCCCGGCGCGCTCGAGGATGAGCGTCGTGTTGGACAGACCATCGGTGAGATCGACGAAGCTGATCGTGCGCAACGTGAGCGGGTCGCCCGGCTGGCCTCGCTTGACTTCTCCCCAACCGCCCGGGATGCATTCGGTCGCCAGATAGCCTTCGGAGGCATTGTAGTCGGTCGTGGCTGCGGTGCGGGCTTCGTCGAACTGACTCCGACCAAACCATAGGCCGCGGGCTAGTGCCGACGTGCGCGGCGTTGAAGGGCAACTCATTATTTCCAGGGAATGGTTGACCGCCGGCTGACTTTTGGGATCGGTGGCAAACTGCGAGTAGTCAAACCGTCCGAACAGGTCGCGCTGCTCAATGAACGGGAGAATCTCGACTCGCCAGGAAAACGTCTCCAGTCCGAAGGACACGCTTCGCCAGTCGAGCCGGCCGTTGTACAGCGGCGGCAGCTTGTGGTTCACGTCGTGATAACCGTGCACGCCCAGAGCGAGCTGCTTGAGGTTGCTGGTGCAACTGGCCCGCCGCGCCGCTTCGCGGGCCGATTGCACGGCCGGCAGCAGCAGGGCGACCAACACGCCGATGATGGCGATGACGATCAGCAGCTCGACGAGGGTAAACGCTTCGCGGTGACGCATGTTAACGCTTCCCGACACTTGTTAGCTCCACGGGAACAACAACTATAGCGATTGCGCGCCAAGGCCGGCAAACGCCAGATCGACGGCAGCTGTTTCGGGGTCCTGTTGTCCAGATGCGATCTTGCTTCGCGTTTTCGACCCGACGGGCGGATCCGAGGTCGCTGCGGAAGAATTAGTACTCGCCGGCAAACTCGAACTGGCACCCGCCGCTTCTTCGCTGAGCAGTGCGGTCTGCGCGGTCCGTCCCGTGGCGACGCCGACGGACGACGTTGGC
>JBGSYU010000581.1:0-1928 GCA_041750715.1 Lacipirellula sp. | reverse complement strand
GTCGCTCGCCGTCGGCGACTTCTCGGCCCAGTCGAGATACTCGACCGCCGTATCGTCCCAGCCGGCCTTGCGCAGGGCGTCGAGAAAATCGGCGCCGCGATCAGCCGCCCTTATCGCGGGGCAAGACCACAGCAAGACAATCGCCACGGTCGCACGTAGTCGGACGGCCACGCCGTCCGGGATTCCCGGCGAGCGTGGCTCGCCGGCTAGTTGTGAATCGTCATGCGACTTGCGGGATGCCCTCGGGCTAAACAACGAACGCCGCCCGCGCTCCTGGGCTGCGAGCCTAGCATCGGCGCGTTCAGGGAATCGAACAAGCACGGCGAATGTCGAGTGGCCAATGGATCTCTGTTCCTAATCCATCTTAACGCTCCGCCGATCTGCGACCAAGCGCAGGCGAGGGATCTTGCCGGCTTGCGTTCGACTTGGTGGCTTGGGGCGCCGCCGGTGGCTATGTCCCCGCCGCCCTGCGACTTTTAGGGCGACGATTGGCTCCCTCGCGGAAAACTCGGTACGATGCAAACTGCCGTAATCGCCGGTCGGCAGTGTGCCGCGCCCGGGCGCGTCGTAGGAATTGCATGAGCGTCGTTTCCAGCCAACTTACCCAGCCGCCCAAGGCCGAGCGCGTGGTCAAGCACCCGCTCGCCTGGTATATGCCGCGCTTCTGGCACGGCATGCGGCTGTCGACCTGGCTCCGCGAACTGGCCCGCAACCGATTCGCGATTTCGCCGAGCCGTTGGCCAATGGCGTGTGCGATTACTTGCTTCGCCACGCTTAACTCGCTGCTCGCGGCGTTTGAGCGCATCATATACGGCCGCCGGATCGACGCCGTCGAGCTCGCCGAGCCGCCGTTGTTTATCCTTGGCCACTGGCGCGCCGGGACCACGTTTCTCCACGAGTTGCTCATCCGCGATCCCGCGCATACCTACGCCACGACCTACCAGTGCTTCGCGCCGCATCACTTCGTGTTGTCGGAGCACATGGTGACGCCGTGGATCGGCGTGTTTGTGCCGGCACGGCGGCCGATGGACAACATGGCCGCGGGATGGGACCGGCCGATGGAGGATGAGTTCGCTTTGGAGAATCTCGGCGTGCCGACGCCGTATCTTTCCATCATGTTCCCCAACCGCGGCGAAGCATATCCCGAATACCTGACGCTGCGCGACCTGCCGCCGACCAGACGCGAACGCTGGAAGGCGGAGCTGCGCCGGTTCTGCCAAAGGTTGACGCTCGACGACGGCCGCCGCATCGTCATCAAGTCGCCGGCGCACACCGCCCGCGTGAGGACTTTGTTGGAGATGTTTCCGCGGGCCAAGTTCGTGCACCTGTCCCGCGATCCCTACGCGCTGTATTCCTCCACGGTATCGTTGTGGCGCTCGCTCAACGAGTCGCAAGGGCTGCAGGCAGTGACCGACGAGAGTTGGCTGGGTCCCTTTGTCATCGACTCGTTGAAGCGCATGTATGCGGCCTACTGGGAAGATCGCGAACGGGTCGGCGACGACCGCCTGGTTGAGTTGCGCTACGAGGACCTGGCCGCGGATCCGAAAGGCGAGATCGAACGCCTGTACGACCGGCTAGGCCTGGGCGACTTCGCCCGCATCGAGCCGGCGCTCGATACGCACCTGGCGTCGGTGAAGAACTACCGCACCAACCGGCGGCCGCACGACGAATCCCAGCGCGAGTTGGTCCGCCGCGAATGGGCGGAGTATTTTGAACGGTTCGGGTACGAGTGACGACGTATGCAGATTGAATTCGCAGTCGTTTGTGGATGTCGTTGCGAACGAGTATCCAATCCCGAAGGGATTACAGCTATTAGCCCGGGGTTGGTAGCGCTAGCGACCTACCCCGGGTAACCAGGCCCAATTGAAACACAACCCTGAAAGGGTGGCAGCGCCATTCGCCATGCTGCAACCCTTTCAGGGTTGAAG
>JBGSYU010000580.1:0-1932 GCA_041750715.1 Lacipirellula sp. | reverse complement strand
AGGAAGTCTCTTGTCATACAACTTTCGCAGGCTTTCGACGTAGTCATCTCCCAAGCCAGCGCGCATGACCTTGTCGCCCAAGAAGGGAGGATTGCCAACGATGAAATCTGTTTCTGGCCACTCGGGCTCCTTAGGGAACTCAGGATCAGACAAATCAAGAATCGCATCCATGCACCGAATGCTCTCAATCGGCTCCAACACCGGATTGCTCGGCGGATTAAAGCCGTTGTGGTGCATCCATTGGAGGTAGCCGATCCAGATGACGACCGACGCCAGTTCCTGGGCGTACTCGTTGATCTCGATTCCGGCCAGTTGCGTGGGGCGGACTTCGGGGAACATGCCCGACACATACCGCGAGGCGTAGGTGATGACTTCCTTTTCCAAGTCGAGCAGCAGATTGAGCGCGACGTAGAGGAAGTTGCCGGAGCCGCACGCCGGGTCGAGGACCGTGACCTTCGTCAGGCGGTCGTGGAAGTCTTCGATGAGTTTATTGAAGTCGCGGAGCGGCTTGGGCGCCTTGGCCGTGCTGAGGGCGCCCTTCTTGCGCTTGCGGGCCTCCTGCTGAATCTTCGGCACTAAGGCTTCGCACGCGGCCCTCACCTCGTCCCACTCGCGGCGGAGCGGCTGCATCATCACGGGTTCTAGCAGCGTGAGGATGTCTTCGCGGCTGGTGTAGTGGGCGCCGATCTGCGAACGCTTGGCGGGGTCGAGAATCCGCTCGAACAGCGTGCCGAAAACGGAGGGCTCGACGTTGCTCCAATCGAGCGTGTTGACGAAGGCGAGTTTTTGGATTTCGTCGACCCGCAGGTCGATCACATCGGCGTCGGCGAACAGGCCGCCGTTGAAGTGCAGCACGTCGTCGGCGCCGAAGGTGCCGCCGGCGGCCATCGCCTCGAACAAGTTTTTCAACAGTTGCGACAGTTTGCTAGCGGCATTGACGGCGCCGGGCTTGGCCGCGGTTTGCAGAATTTGCGTGAAGACTTTGTTCCTGAGTAGCCCCGTGTCCTCGGCGAACATCGAGAACATAATCTTCATCAGGAAGCGGGCGGCGCGGTGGGCTTCGATGTTGCGCTGCCGGAGCCCATCGGCGACCTGGCCGATGATTTCGGAGGCCTCACGGGTGACGGCCTCGGCGGTTTGGCCGGGGCGGAGTACGTCGGGGTCGGTGAAGAGCTTGCGGAGGACTTCTAGATTCGCCGGCTCGGCGAGGCCTGCGAGGTTGAAGGCGTACACCCTCTTGGCCGTGCGGGTGAAGTTCGTGTGAACCTCGATGCGGTCCATGTCGCAGACGACCAGCAGCGGCGGGTTGCCGAGGTCTTCGCGGTACTGGAGTAGTTGCTTGTAGGCGGCGACGAGGTCCTTGTGCTTGCCCTTGTACTCCCACGCGAAATGGTCCTGCATCCACACGTCGGCCCAGCCTTGGTCGCCTTCGAGCTTGTGGACGCCGCGCTCAAAGGCGTACCAGGCGCCTTCGGGGTCGGACTCGGCGGGCGTGGGTTGGCCGAGGAGCTTGCAGAGGTCGAGGAAGTGCTCGTGGCAGGCGGAACGCTCGGAGAGTCTCGAAGCTTGCCATTTGGTGATGAACTGCTGGGGCGTCATGCGGCAAGAAGGAACCCCGACCCGTGGAAAGATAGGTGACGCCGCGATGATAACCGATGCGCTCGCCCGAGCCAAACGCGGCGGCCGCTTAGCAAGATCGCGCCCATCCGGGAGGGCGAGGCTCCCGCCGAGCCGTTCACCCAACGCACCCGGCACAGCGCCGCTCAGCAGCAGCTTCGTTCTCCCATCCGATCCCACCGCGCAACAAAAAACACCGTTCGTCGAAGGTTCGACGAACGGTGTCGATTGGTTTTCTAACGACGCGTTAGCCGCGCGATGCTCTCCCTTAGTAACGCCGGCCGCCACCGCCGCCGCCGCCACCGTAGCCGCCGC
>JBGSYU010000579.1:0-5022 GCA_041750715.1 Lacipirellula sp. | reverse complement strand
CGGCGCCATCGGCGGCGCGGCGGCTGGAGCTAGCGCGCCGAGGTCCACCGCCCGCGGTTGACGAAGGACTTGCTGCTCGTGTCGTTGCGTCTCTTCATAGCGCGTTTGGGCGATCGATCGGCTTTGCTGCGCCTGCTGAATGCGCGCCTGGCGCCGATACCGTTCCAAGAGTTGCCGCTCGGCTCCCTGAACGCGAGCTAGCGATTGACCGATCTGGCTGCCGGCGCCCGGATCGCGAGCTTCGTAAGCGGCGCCGGTGCGAAGGTCGTCGGCGGCTTCGAAGGAGCGTCCGCTTCGCATCAGCGCCATCGCGCGGAAGTAGTACACGAGCGGATCGGTCGATCCGGCCGCAATGACCTGATTGAACTGCTCCTCGGCCTGGGCTGTCTGTCCGGAAAAGTAGGCGTGTACGCCTCGGCCGTACACTTCCGTCATTTCGGGACTTTGCGCCGCGACGTTGCAAGCGCCCGCGGCGAGCGCGGCGACGACGGGTAACGAGAGGGACGCCTTCGCGCAGAAGAGGCGTTTAAGTTTCATGCGAAGTAGCTCCGTCCCCTTCGGGACGTTTGAGGAAGATTCCGCGAGAACAGTCTCACAAAAAATAGAGCGGCTCGCTGGCGCCGCCCACAACGCATACTAACGACCAACCGCGAGCGTCACAACTTTCTCCCGTGCAAACTCCGGACCAATACCAGCCAAGGGCTGCCATGCGATGCGGCAACGTCGGAGCAACCCCTACAACTGCGCCGTCGGCGTGGCGGCCCCCAGGGCCTCCATTTTCTTCGTGAACTCCGCTAGCGCGGCACGCTCCAGCAGCGAGACCTTTTCCGGGCCAATACCGTCGGTTACCGCCCGCTCCCAAGCGGCTTTCGCGGCTGGTTCATTCCCAGCCGCAAGTTCAGCCGCGGCGAGATGGTAGTACTTGCTGGGAGTGGGCCCGACCATCACGGAGAGCTTCATATCCGCCACGGCTTCGGCGTACTGCCCGCCGGCGAGGTGAACTAGGGCGCGGGTGTCGAGAATATCGGAGATCGGGCCGATAATCTCCGTCGCCTCGTTGGCCGACTCCAACGCGAGTTCCACGTCCTCGGGCTTCTCGCTCTTCAGGGCTAGGATAAAGGCCAGGTTGTTGAGAGCCGTCGCCCGAACGAACGAGGGCACGTCGTCTCGACCGAGCAGCTTTTTGTAGGCGGCGATACTCTCGTCGAATTTCTCTTGCACCTCGAACATCTCGGCTTGCAACACCATCCGGCGAGCCGACTCGGGGTCGTCGCGCAAGGATTGGTCCACCATGCGCGTCAAAGCCGCGTCGAGCTTTTCCTGCGCCTCGGAACGTCGCTTGCGGAGGATTTCGAGCGAGACCTGCACGACGTCGTCCATCTGCGCGGCGAACAACCCGTTCAGCAGCGTCAGTCCTTCGTCCAAATCGCCGTGCAGCGCCGTCAACCGAGCAAGCTCCAGTTCGCTTCCTGGCGCACGTCGCGCGTACTCTTGCATCAGCTTCAGCGCGTATTCGTGATCGCCCACACCATCGGCCAGGGCGGCGATCGACCGGACGAATTGAAGCTGTTCGGGCTGCAGCACGTTCAAGTCGGGCGTCATTCCCGTCAGCACCTCGCGCACTTCCTTCTCGTTCCCTTGCGCGGCGGCCAGCCGCAGGCGCAATTCCTGAACCGCGTTCGCCGCTTGGCGGTTCTTCGCCAAACGCGTAATCCAAGTCTTGGCCGCGTTGAAATCCTTCCGGCCGATAAACATGGAGGCATAGGCGGTCTGTAGTCCGACGTCGTCGGGATATCGCCCGATCGCCTCTTCCATCTGCTTCTTGCTTCCCTCCCAATCGTTGATCTCGTGCAGCATATGACCCAGATGGAGCTCGCGCATCGCGGGAAGCCCGCGCTCTTGCTTGATCTCGCGGAGCATTCGAACCACCCGTTCGCGCGAACCGGGATCGTTGCGCATGCTCAGCAGGTCGATCAATTGCTCCTTGTCTTCGATCGTCGCCGATTCCCCTTCAACGGCCGCGGCGAGCATCCGCTCCGCCTTGATCGAATCGGGATATTTCTGCGTCATCGCAAAGAGGCGGGCGGCCTGCCGGCGCGCCCACAAACCCGTGGGGTCTTCGGGGGGCAGCTTGCCTTCATTCGACGCTTTGAGGATCTTATTAATGTAGACGGCGGCCTTGCCGCGATTGGCTTCGTTGTCTTTCGACCAGGTCAGATAGAATTCGGCCTGCCGGCGTGCGACGGGGATTTCATCTTCACGGCCCGCGTAAGCAGACAGGTAAATGTCCTCCGCCTGCTGCCACCGTCCTTGCAGCTCGTAGTACTTGGCGGTCAGTAGCGGCAAGTATTCCTCATCCAGGGCGAGGTGCGCTTCCCGCAGCGTGCGTTCGACGTCCTCCGGTCGCTTCAATTCCAGGTAGACGCTAACCACGCGCGTCCAGGAGTCGGGGTCCGACGGATTGAGCTCGACCGCTTTCTGGAACGCCGCCAGGGCAAGTTCGAGTTTCTGCGACTGCATGGCCATCTCGCCATACCAGATCTGAGTCGCGGCGTCCTTCGGGCGCGCCTTCGCGAGCTTCTCCGCTTCAGCCAGCGCCGCGTCGGCCTCGCCCGTCCGGATCAAGACGTCGGCCGCCACGCGATCGAGAACCGCCGACCACATGGCCCGCGGGATGATCTCCATGCGCTTGCGAGCCTCCGCCAGCCGGCCACGATCGACCAACAAGCGGACCTGCAGCGCCGTGGCGTTGATATTCGCGACGCCAAGCTGCTGCGCTTTGTCGAAGCTCGCCAAGGCTCGATCGACGTCCTTCTCGAGAATCAGATAAAGCTGTCCGCTGACGACCTGCAATTCGGACCAGCCAGGTCGTGCTTTGATCGCCCCGTCGAGTAAGGCGCGAGCCTCCTTAAGCTCCTCTTGCGTCGCGGCGCCGCTGGACGAACCGACGATACGCCGCTTTACTTCGGTCATCGCATATCCCGGATCGCCGGTGCTCTTGACGATCTCCAGCACTCGTTCTTGAGCGCGGCGCATTCCCGCATCGTCGGCCTGCTTCAGCGACAAGTCGAACAGCGCCATGCGGAAGGGCAAGCTATTGGGCGCCAAGTCGACCGCTTTCTCGAGGCAACGTTGTGCATCGGCGAGCTTGCCCAACTGCTCGTACTTTGCGGCCAAGGACTGCCACACCACCGCCTGCTGGTTCGCCGGCCAATCGTCCATCCCTTGCGTCGAAGCTTCCAACTGACTGGGCAGTTCTTCATCGCCAATGGCGAACAGCAGGTCGATCCGCAACGCGCGAAACGGCGCCGAGTCCTTGCCAGCGGCAACCATCTTGTCGAGCTGCTTCAGCGCTTTAGCAGGTCCCGAGTCCGTATCTTGGGCCATTAAACGGATGGCCTGCATTTGAATCTGCGGATCTTTCGGGTCGATCTTGTACGCCTTCAGGATCTCCGAGCGGGCTTCTTGAAAGAGCGCTTTCTTCTTGTCCGCGTCAGCTTCGGCAAGGGCGCGCATGGCGAACACTTGCCCGCGCATCAGCGCCTTCCGCGAGTCGGCCCAGGTGGCCGATACCGGCCGTTTTTCCGCTTGCTCGCTAATATAAATGTCGATGGCGGCGAAAATCACGTCCCAGTCCTGTTGCTCGACGGGCAGCGCCATCATGTCCTTGATCTTCTGATCGAGAGCCAGCGCGTCGTCGTCCTGCACGTCTGGACGGATCATCTTTTCCATTTCCGCAGCGCCTATTTGGGCCTGCGCCAGTTGCGGGTTCTTCTCCAGCGCCCACCGATACGCCTCGAGCGCCAAGTCGAACTGGCCCAATTGCGTGTGGCAGAATCCTTGGATGGCGCCGGCCAGCCCTTGCAGCTCGGGAAACCCGACCAGGTTCGATCGCACGGCCTTCATCGCACGGGCGGCTTCCGCCCATTTTTCTTCGATGGCGGCCAGGCGGGCTTCGTGGAAGTCGGCGATGGCCAACAGCCGCGCATTGTTGAGCGCGCGCAGCACCTTTATTTCCGCTCGGACCGCGTCGAAGTTCTTTTGGCCGACCAAAATCTCGGCCTTCAGATTCGACAGGTGGATCGCGCGCGGCAAGCCGGTCGGGTCCATCGCGGTCTTCAGCGGAAACTTCTCGAGCCCGCCGTCGATGATCGCCAGCGCCTCCTCGGTCTTCTCGCGGAAGAGCTCGACGCGCGCCGCGCGCTCGTACAGATCCATCCGTTCGGGATACTTCTCCAGCGCTTCGGAAAAATACTTGGCCGCCTCGTCCAAGTGCTTACCCGCTTCTTTGCGCTTCTCCGCCGCGTCGGCGCCCTCGGCGGCGGAGAACTCCGTCTGGAAATCCACCACCGCTTCGACGCCCATTAGCGTCAGCACGCCGGCGTCGTCCGGGTCCAATTCGTAGGCCTTGTCGAGCGCGGCGCGAGCTGCGTCGTTGTCTTCCTCCGCCTTCAGAAACTGATAGTGCGCGACATGCGCTTCGCGCGACTCGGGATTCGCCGCAATCATCTGATCGACCACGCGCTTGCTCAGCTCCGGCTCGTTGGTCTGGCGGAGGTACTGCGCCAGTAGTGCGTATACGCGAGGAATTTTCGGCGTCTGGGCCTTTGCGGCGTCGAAAGCGTCGGTTTTTTTGTCGTAACCCACCAGGGCCTTCGACCAATCGGCGCCCTCGGCGGCCTTTTGCGTCGCGAACAGACACTCCGCCTTGAGCGCCTTAAGTTTGTCGTCGACGTGGCCGGCGTCGAGCAACTGGTTGATATTGATCAATGCGAAATCGGCCATGCCGAACTTCATTTGAAGATCGACGAGCTTGCGACGCAGATCGGGGTCGTCGGTGGTTTGCACCACGTCCACCGCCGTTCGATAGGCGCGGCCGCGGAAGTCGTCGTCGATTTCCGGCAACTCGGCGGCCTCGAACGCCAACTTGCCGAGCCGCCGGCGGTTTTCTTCCTCCTGGTAGCGCAATTGAACGTACTGTTCGAGGCTCCGAAAAGCCTGCTCGACGTCGCCCGACGCTTC
>JBGSYU010000578.1:0-6155 GCA_041750715.1 Lacipirellula sp. | reverse complement strand
CAAGGCCAAGCCTACGAGCTGGCCTCGGAGGCCATCCAGTCGGGACATTGGGGAAAGGCTCGACGACTCTTGGACAAGCTGCCGCCGAAGCACGGGCCGACAAACTTTCTGCGCCGCGCCATCCACGACTGCGGCCAACGCCCCCCGGCCAACTGGGACGGCGTGCTGACGATGGACCGCAAAGGCCTCGCCGCCGTTCTGGCGGGCTGAGAGAGAACGCCGCCCCACGCCGGGTCGAAGCGTCTCCATATCGCCTCATCGCCGGGCACGGTATTTGCTGCGCGATTCGGCTTCGGTTTTTTATATCCGTCGCGGTCGTTGGAAAAGTTCGAAGGGATTGCGTCAATGCCACAAGAGTTGCCTCGGCGCCGTTGGTCTGGTGTGTTCTCGTTCGCCGCTTGGTTCCGCACGCGACGCGTTAAGCGCCAAGCGAAGCGAATCGCGGCGGAGATTTTCCCGGAGCTGTGGGAGAACTCCTGCCGCAAACTGAATCTCGCGTCCGGCTCCACTGCCGCATTGTCCTCGTACGCCCACGTTCGAGCGGCTCAACTTTCGCAGGTACGCGTCGACGAATTAGTCAGGACGACCGAAATCTCGGCCGAGACCGCCAATGTGCTGATCGTCTCCGCGGCGGAAGCCGCCACGCGCATGGTCATTAAGGCGGCGGGCGCCGCGCGCCGCACCGTGGCCTGAGCGGCGGATGATCGAAATATGGCCCTAACCGCCGACTTGCCTTGGCGAACTGCTGGAGCGACCGTCTCATGCCCGACGCCCTTGTCACTTATTTGCAAGATCACTTGGCTGGCGCCAAGTTCGCGATCAAACTCTTGGAGGACTTAAGCGAACAGCCGGCCGACGAGCGCATCGCGAAGCTTGCCCGGTCGTTACTGGTCGAGGTCGACGCGGATCGCAACGATCTCCAACGCCTCGCCGAACGAATTAGCGGCGAATCGAACGCATCGAACGCCATGAAAGAGGCCGCGGCGTGGGTCGCTCAAAAGTTTGGCGGCCTGAAGCTGTCGCTCGACGACCCGGTCGGACGATTCGAAGCGATCGAAGCGCTTTCCTTAGGCGTGCTGGGTAAGCTCTCGCTGTGGGACGCCTTGGCGACGATTCGGCGAGCCGACGGTCGGCTGGGCGACCTCGATCTCGATAAACTTGCGGCGCGTGCGCGTACGCAGTACCAGCAGCTCGAAGAACTGCGGTTGGCGTTGGCGCCGGAGGCGCTCGTCCAAACGCCTGTATAACCGAACCCGTGCGGGGTCTGAGCCTTCGCAGTTCATGCCACCGTTCGCCCTGGCACCACGGGGTGCTCCGCGGGGGTTTCTCCGGCGACTGCCTGACGGTATTCTAAGGGTTCGCGATGCTCGCCCCCCTGCCACGGCGCATGGGAGTGCATGCATCGTCCCCCGCCGATATGTTCGGGCCGTAGCGCAGCCTGGTAGCGCGTTTGACTGGGGGTCAAAAGGTCGCAGGTTCGAATCCTGTCGGCCCGACATGAGGGCCATCCCGCAATGTGCGGGATGGCCTTTTTTGCTTGCCGGCTCGCTATTGCCGAAGCGGCCTACGACGGAGGAGAGCGCACAGGCCCGTGCCGACGAGAATCCACGTCGATGTTTCGGGAACTACCACCCCGCCGACCTGCAAGTCAGACGCCGCGAACGAGCTGCCGCCCAGGATAAGCTTGCTGGAAATCGCGGTTCCATCCAGCTCGCGCTGGTAGATTCGACCGCCGACGAAAAAGAACAAGTCGTCGTTGACCAGGTCGAGGGCGATAGCCCCGGGGCGACCGAGACCGGAGACGAGCGTCGTGACGCCTGTACCAGTCAGCGTCGAGCGACGAACTTCATCCGTGCCGCTGCCCACGGTGTAGTACACGTCCCCCTCGTCGAAGTCGATATCCATGCGGTCGATCGAATCGCCTCGGCTCGTGCCGACGAACAGTTGCGAGACGCCGCCGCCGGTCGTCGACGAGACATTCAGTCCGATCTTGCCGGCGACGTCTCCATCGTCGGCGGTCCAGTACAAAAGGCCCGCCGCGATGTCGATCGACAGGTTATTTACGTCATTAACCGTCACCGTCGACGGGGCCATCGCCAAGGCTAGCGAGGCGTTGGTATGGATCGGCGTTACGCCGGTGCCGTCGAGGTTCGCCGAGAAGATGCCGTTACCAGCGGGAGCGAACAGCGTCGAATAGAAAATCTTGCCGCTGACGGGATCGACTTCGATGTCGCCGGGAGCCGACGACAGCGTAATCAGCGTGGTGGCCGAGGAGCCGTCCAGATTCATCCGGGCGATGCTTAGTCCATCGCCGTAGTAAATCTTGCCGTTGACCCTGTCGACGGCGATGCCGCGCGGATCGCGCGTGCCGCCGGGTAGCGAGATGAGCGTCGTCGTACTCCCTGAGGCGACGAACGGCGCGGCCTCTTGCCGATTGACCGAATCGTCGAAGCCGGTTTCAGAGTAGTAAACGTCGACGGCGTAAGCGGTGGGCGCCTGCGACAAGAAGAGCAAGGCGGCGAGAAACCTCCAGCGGCAAGTTGAGGGTGACCTCATTAGTCGTCCCCTTCGCAAGTGACGTGGACAATTTGGACAAGGCACATAGGCGTTGTGCTTAAAGTAGCACTTAGCGCAGCGGATTGCAAGCTTTTGAGCGTATTCGGGCAGGAGAGCGGCAAAGTCGCGACGACCTGCTGCAAGCGTGTGCTTGCGCCGTCAATGGCTTCGATGCAGCGATAGCCTTTCCCCCTCGTGCGAGGGGATTTTCGCAGCTTTTTTTAGAAAACACTTGCCGACGCTCGCAAACGGTTAGTGATCGGCGCCCCCTCTCGCCTAGAATGTCGGCTCGCGGTGCGAACCGCTTAAGGCGGCCGTGCATTGAAGGGGTTCGCGGCGCGACTCGTTGGAACCGGAACAGTTCAAAACGAAACAGAGAGGCAGTGAAATGAAGAGGTGTTTCTGCGCTACCGTCGTAGCCATTGCATGCGGTCTTTCTTCGGTCCTCGTTAAGAGCGACTCGGCGCAGGCGCAAGTGCGCCAGCCGTCGGGTTACTTCGTCATGCAGGAGGCGGGCGCTCAAAACGTTAAAGACGTTAAATTGCAGTCGCCAATTTTCGCAGGGATTGTCTTGCGCGAGCGTTGGTCGAACGTCGCGCCCACGCCGACGACGTACAACTGGGCCTTCCTCGATCGGCAGGTAGCCCGCGCCAGAAAGTATGGCAAGCGTTACATCTTGTCCATCTACACCGGCAACAACGCGCCCGCGTGGCTCAACGTGCCGCTTTACAAATCGGCGCCGTATCCGTGGGATGCCAGAATGCTCGTCACTCATGCGCAAATGGTCGCTGCGCTGGGCGCACGGTATGGCGGCGATCCCTACCTGGTGGGAGTCGAGATCGGCGGCCCGACGCGCGGGCCGAGCGGTTCGTTGGAAATGCATCTGGCCGACGGGCTTACTCGTCAGCCGGGCTATAGCGTCGAACGGATGATCTCGGCATGGATTCTGTGCGTCGATCAATACGCGCGGGCGTTCCCGAATTGCGCGTTGATCTCCGACGGCGGCGTGGCGCCGGGCGGCCGCGACGCTAGCATCACGCAAACGGTGTGGAGCTACATGACGATCGCCTACCCGTTGCAGGCGAACTTTTCGCACTGCGCGCTTAAGGCCGATACCTCGCTCACCGCGGTGCATCACCAGCTCGTCGTCTCCATGGCCCAGCGGGGGGGGCGGGTGGGCTTCGAGATGATCGGCCCGTCGGTCGCCGGGGTGAACGGCGAGAAGGGGCCGGTCGCTCGGTTCGGCGGGACATTCGCCCAAGCGATTGTTACGGCTCAGCTAGCAAACGCCCAGTGGCTCAAGATTTACCAAGGCGACGAGCTGAACGCGATCAACGGCGAGTTTCAATAGGTGTCACGGCGCGTGCTCCAAACCTGATCCTCGAATTGCGCTGCGGGCTGGTCGCTTAAGCGACCAAGCCGCCCTGTGCGGCGGTACAGCTTATCTAATCGGCGGCTTCAGGCGCAGCCATTACAGGCTCCGCATCCAATCTAGCCGGCACAATCGGCGCGACAATAATTTCAAGCGCCTTTTGTGCTTGCCCCTAGGGGGATCGTCGATATCGAGCTTGGCGGAATGAACCCTCGACGTCGCAGCGAACTCGTTGCGACGCGCGGACCGCTTGCATCGGATCGATCGCCCTGCCCCTGCAGGACGATTTAGGTCGACACGGAAGGTCAGTGGACGAATGATTCGTCGAACAAATCCGCAATGCCTGGGCGCGACCGCCGCCCGCCATCTCCGAATCTCGGGGAGTAAGCGGCAACGACGCGCCTTCCGCGTGCATTGCGCAATGTTGCTTTCGTTTTGCGTGTCGACGTTTGGCAGCGCCCCGCTGGGCTTTGCCGATCCGCGACCCTTCATCCCGCCGTTGGCAAGTTGCAACAACTACGGCGTGTGCCCGTCCCGCACTGCCGCGTGCATTGGGCTGCCCTACATCCCAGCGTGCGATCCGGCGGCGATGGGCGCCGCGGCCGGGCCGGCGTGGAACCTCACCCTGCAAGAAGCGATCAACACGGCGCTGGGCAACAGCGAAGCGGTGCGCAACCTGGGCCTGGTCGAAGCCAGTTCGCGGAACGATATCGTTCGGTCGGTCATCACCTCCTACGACCCGCTCGAAGCCGACGCCTTGGCCGCGTCGGAGTGGGGCATTTTCGATCCGCTCTTGACCACGCAACTGCTGTGGGACAAGCAGGACATTCCGCCCGGCACGTCGTTCAGCGGCATCGGCAATCGCCCGCCGCAGCTCGACACGGCCGATGCGTTTACGTCGCTAGAGCAGTTGCTGCCGATCGGTACGCGAGTGCGGGCCGACGTCGTCACGAACTATTTGTTCAATCCTGCGAAGCCGCCGGGGCTTAGTCCAAATCCGCAGTACTTCAGCTACCACCAAGTGGGCGTGACGCAGCCTTTATTGCGGGGCCTCGGCGTCGACGTGACGATGGCGCCGATTAAAATCGCAGCGGCGGAAGCGGAGCGGACCGATTGGCAATTTAAGCAAGAGATGCTCGCGCTGGTGCGGAGCATCGAGACGACGTACTGGGGCCTATACGCCCAGCAGCAGAATCTCAAGGTGATGGAGCAAATCGTTCCGCAATTCCGCGAGGTCGTGCGGCTGCGGCAAGAGCAGGTCGCCAACGCCGTAGGCACCGAATCGGAAGTGGCGCGGGCGGAATCGGAGATGTATCTCTTCGAGCAGCGCCTGCTGGAAACTCGGTCGAGGGTGGCCGAGCAAGCGCTGGTGCTGCGGAACTTGATGGGGCTGCCGCCCGAAAACTGCCAAGACATCATCCCGTTGGCCGTGCCGGTGACGACCCGGCCCTTCGAGTCGCTGCAAAGTGCGGTCGACACCGCCATCAATTCGCGGCCCGACGTGCTGCGGCAGCGGCTGGCCGTGTACGTGGCGACGCAAGAACGTCTGCTCGCGGACAATGCGTTGAAGCCGCAGCTCGACTTAAGCGGCTTTTACCGCGTCAACGGCCTCGGGGAAACCTTACCCGAGTCGTACGATAGTAAAGCCGACAACAATTTCGATAGCTGGAATATGGGGGTCTTCTTCCAGATTCCGCTGGGTCGCCGTCAGGGCCGCGGCGAACTGCGGGCGGCCGAGTATCGCATTTCCCGCGAGCGGGCGCAGTTGCAGCAGACGGCGCACCAAGCCTCGTTCGAAGTGGCGGACGCCTATCGCCGCATCGACTGGGTATACCAGCAATTGCAGGTCGCCGCGAATCGTCAGCGGGCGTTGGGTCAGTTCGGCCAATACGCCAAGGCGCAGTTCGACAGCCCGCCGCCAGGCGTGACGACCGTGTTCGCGTTGGAAATTTACCTCCAGAACTTGCGCGAAGTGACGGACGCCTCGATCGGCACGAACGCGCTGCTGGCGGACTACAACAGCGCGCTGGCGCGGCTGGAAGAAGTGAAAGGCACGCTGTTGGAGAATCGCATGGTGGAGGTCGCCGGCGATTCGAGCAACTCCCTGCCGTCGCGGTTGCCGGCTCCTGAGATTCAGATGCCGGAATCTGTGATGCCTACGCCGCCCGCCGAACGCGCCGCGCCGGTGAACCCCGCGCCCGCCCAGGCGCCGGCGCCGCAGGGGGCG
>JBGSYU010000577.1:0-6185 GCA_041750715.1 Lacipirellula sp. | reverse complement strand
TGGATGCCCAACTCGCGGCAGAACCAGTCGTACAGCGGGCGGTGGTTTTCAAACTCCAGCGTGCAGATCGAGTGCGTGATCCCTTCGATCGAATCGGTTTGCCCGTGCGTGTAGTCGTACGACGGGTAGATGCACCACTTGTCGCCGGTGCGGTGGTGATGGGCTCGCTTGATGCGGTACATCACCGGGTCGCGCAAGTTGATGTTCGGCGAGGCCATGTCGATCTTCGCTCGGAGCGTGCGGCTGCCGTCGGGGAACTCGCCGGCTTTCATTCGCTCGAGCAGGTCGAGATTCTCGGCGACCGTGCGATGGCGGTTCGGACTGTCGCGCCCCGGCGCGGTGAGCGTGCCGCGGTACTGGCGCATCTCGTCGGCATCAAGGTCGCAGACGTACGCTTTGCCTGCCTCAATCAGCTTGACCGCCCACTCGTAGAGCTGGTCGAAATAATCGGACGCGAAAAACACCCGGTCTTCCCAGTCGCCGCCGAGCCAACGGACGTCGTCCATGATCGAGTCGACGTATTCCTGCTCCTCCTTGGCCGGGTTGGTGTCGTCGAACCGCAGATTGAACTTGCCGCCGTAGTCGCGGGCCAGGCCGTAGTTCAGGCAGATGCTCTTGGCGTGACCGATGTGGAGGTAGCCGTTAGGCTCGGGGGGGAAACGAGTATGGACGCGGCCGCCGTTTTTGCCGGCGGTGCGGTCGGCATCGATGATTTGCTCGATGAAGTTCCTGGAGGCGGCCTTTTCGTTTTCGGGCGGGGAGCTTGACGACATGGCGTTGATCCGTGCGAGGCTGGGGCGCGATAGCAGTTGCAGCGGGATAGGTGTGGTAGTTTAGCAAAGTGTCGGCACGGGTCGCTAAGCCGCAAGCGGCGAGCTTTTCCCGGCTGCCCTTGGCAGAGTTCGACGACTTTATAATCTATGCCCCTCCGGCATTGCGGGGAACATCGGCAAGACGGGTTGCCCTACCGGCGGTTTAGACGACATATTAAGGAACCCATTTCGCCCGCGCGCCCCCGTTCTCGCCGCCCATGAGCGCTTTCGCCGCCCTTGCCGCCACGACCGGACTGTTGATCGGCGGCGGCGTCGCCGAGCTAGCGTCGCATCGCCGCAACCTACTGCGGATTCCCATTCGCATCCATGTAAACGGCACTCGGGGTAAATCGAGCGTCGCCCGGCTGATCGCCGCCGGGCTGCGGCACGCCGGCAAGCAAACGTGCTGCAAGACCACCGGCACGCTGCCGCGGATGATCATGCCGGACGGGTCGGAGTACCCGGTGTTCCGGCCGTCGCGGGCCAATGTGATCGAGCAAATTCGGATCGTGGCCGCGGCCGTGGAGGTCGATTCCGAGGTGCTGGTGCTGGAGTGCATGGCGCTGGCTCCGTTCCTGCAGTGGCTGTGCGAGGACAAGCTGGTTCGCGCCACGCACGCAGTGATCACCAACGCCCGCGAGGACCATCTCGACGTGATGGGCCCCGGGGGCCGCGACGTCGCGATGGCCCTGGCCGGAATGGCGCCGGTGGGCGGCAAGCTGTACACGGCCGAGCAGGCGTACCTCGACGTGTTCGAAGAGGTGTGCCGGGACCGAAACTGCGAGTTGATTGCGGTGGGCGACGCCGACGTCGCTGCGGTCGCGCCGCTGGACATCGCGGGGTTCCGTTATGTGGAGCACGCCGAGAATGTGGCGCTCGCGCTCAAGGTGTGCCAGGCCGTGGGCGTCGAGCGGAACGTCGCGCTGCAGGGGATGTGGAGGGCGGAGCCCGATCCCGGCGCCATGACGGCGCACGAGATGAACTTCTTCGGGCGCGAAATCAATTTCGTGAACGGCTTCGCGGCGAACGATCCGCAATCGACGGAGCAAATCTGGCGGTTGGCGCTGGAGCGCTACGCCGAAGTCGAGAAGCGGATCGCCATTTTTAACTGCCGCGCGGATCGGCCCGATCGTTCTCGGCAGCTTGGCTCGGTCGTGCCCGCATGGCCGGCAGCGGATCACTACCTGCTGATCGGCTCGGGCACGTTCATTTTCGCAAAGTTCGCGGTGAAAGCGGGGCTCGACGCCCGCAAGCTGGTGTTCGCCGAAGATCATCCGGCCGAGGATATTTTTGAAAGCATCGTCGAGTTGACCGGTCGCCGGTCGCTGGCCATGGGCATGGCCAACATCGGCGGCATCGGGCTCGACGTGGTGCGGTATTTTGCGAATCGGAGTAATGTGAGGATTTTTAAGTGAAGCGGTGAGTAGGTGAGTAGGTGAGTGAGCAGGGCAGGGTGTGGGATACGAAGGCAAGTTCAGCTTGGACGAATTCGAACTCTACAGCGTTGCTCGCGAGTTCAGGATCGCAGTTTACAAGCTAATACGCCGCCTGCCTGCGGAAGAGAAATACTGTCTCGGCACTCAGATGCGAAGGGCCGCAGTATCCGTGACAAACAACCTGGCCGAGGGCCACGGCAGATGGTACTACCAGGAAAATATTCGGTTCTGCCGAATTTCGAGGGGCTCCCTTGGCGAACTCATTGACGACATCAACGTCTGCATCGATGAGGCCTACGTCGACGTTCAGCAATTTACCATTCTTAAGGAGTCGGCCCATATTTTGATAGCACGCATCAACAGTTACATTGCCTACCTGCGACGATCCAAACAGGGCAGCAAAGACTCATAGTGTCTGCGCTATTTACTCACCTACTAACTTACTCACTTACTCACCTCCGTCATGATCGATATTCTCACCGCCTCCATTGGCATCGGCCTCGCCGTCAGCCTGCTGTTCTCAGAAATGTTCGGCCTGGCCGCCGGCGGCATGGTCGTGCCGGGATACGTGGCCCTGTACCTCAATCGGCCGATCGACATTGCGCTCACCATCATCGCGGCGCTGCTGACGTACTTCGCAGTTCATTCGCTGTCGACGTTCATCATTATTTACGGCAAACGCCGCACCGTGCTGATGATCACCATCGGCTATTTGGTGCGCGGGCTGATGGAAACGATCCCGTTTTACACGTCCGACCCGCTGATGCGATTGAGCGAGCTGAGCGGCGCCCCGGCGGAATTTTCGGTCATCGGCTACGTGATTCCCGGTTTGATCGCGATCTGGATGGACCGGCAAGGAGTCATCGAAACGCTCTCGGCGCTAGTCACTTCGGCGGTCGTCGTAAGGCTGGTGTTGATGCTCGTATTTGGTTCGGAATTGCAGAAGTTGTAAGGAATGGTGAGTAAGTGAGTGGGTGAGTAAGTGTGTAGGTTAATCGCATTCCTACTCACCTACTCACCTACTCACCCACTCACCCACTCACTATGAAAAAAATCTACTGGCGTCCGCGGGCCGTTTCCCGGCCGGCGTTACTTCTGATTGCTCTGATTTCCATCGCGGGCCTGATCGTGGTCGAGCGGTGGAAGGTCGAGATCCCGCAACCGTACCTCGACGAGAAGCTGGCCGCGGCCAAGCTCGCCCAGGAAGCGTTCGACGTGATCAAGGCGGCGCGCATCGACGTCGGCCCGCCGATCGACAAGACGATCGATCCCAGCGAGTCGGGGCTGATCGGCATCCCAATGTCGGCCGTGACGACCGTCATCGGCGACGTCTCCGCCAAGCAAACGTCGGTCAATCCAAATTTCGCCGCCATCATCGTCGAGATGCTCAAGGAAGCCGGAGTTCAGGAGGGCGACGTCGTGGCCATCGGCATGTCCGGATCCTTCCCGGCGCTGAACATCTGCACCTATGCCGCCTGCGAAACGCTGAACCTAAAACCGCTGGTGATTTCCAGCGCGAGCGCCTCGCAGTGGGGCGCCAACGTACCCGCCCTGCTATGGCCCGATATGGAGCTGCTCCTCAAGAAAATCCCCGTCGTCGACGAAAAGGGAAAGCCGGTGCTGGACGAGAACGGCGAGCCAACCTTTGGCGAAGAGGGGCTGTTCAAAATCACCTCCATCGCGTGCTCGATCGGCGGCCATCAAGATCGCGGTCTGGGCCTCAACGAAGACGGGCTGCGCTTGGTCAAGTCGTCCATCGAACGCAACGGCCTGCAGCCCTTCCGCGTCGAGCAAGCCAAACCGATCACCGCCGAGAATCCGATGGAAATGGCCGATCTCCAGGCGGACTTTACGGCCAACGTCGACGACCGGATGGAACTGTACGAGGAGAAGGCCGAGGGCAAGCCAATTAAAGCCTACGTCAACGTCGGCGGCGGTATGATCTCGACGGGCAAGAACGTCGGCAAGCTGATGTTCCGCCCGGGGCTGAATCTGCGACCGCCGCGAAACATTCGCCAGGTCGACGGCGTGATGCCGCGGTTCGCCAATCAAAAAGTGCCGGTGATTCACGTGGTTCATGTGAACGCGCTGGCCAATCGCTTTACCTTGCCGTTGGAGCCGCCGGACGCGCCGTCGATCGGCGAGGGAGGCGTGTTCATGGGCGTCGACTACTCGAAGCCGCTGGTGGTGGGCGTGCTCGCGTTTATCCTGCTGTGCTTGTACGGATTCATCCGCAGCGACGTAGGTTTCCGCATTCTGAGGGCCTCGCAAGGAAATCGGCAGCGCGATACGCATCCGGAGCCGATGGTGTAGGGGGTGGCTGGGGCGAACCCCCCGCGTTCAAGCCGCGCGAATGCGAAAGGCGATCGTCGTCAGCAGCAGCATCGCCGCCGCGGCGGCGGAGCGTTCCAGCGGCGCCGGGGCCGCGTAGGCGGCGAGAATCATCACGCCGTACAGGGCGCCGACGGCGCCGCCCACCAGGGCGCTACGGTTCATCTGAAGTTGACTGGCGCCGATGACGACGCCGATCAGTCCCACCGTGCAGGCGGCGCCCAGAATCATGCTCGCCGCGATCAGCGGCTCCGCCCCGGCCTGATCGAGCCGCTTATACAGGGCGGCGCCGTCGATGCAGGCGGCAATGGCCGCGAGATATGTCGCCAGTTGCACCAGCGCAATCAGCGGAAACGAGCGCATCTTCCCCGCTGTGGGCTGGGCGGCCGATCGTGCGGGCGTGGCGTCGAACTCAGGATTCGGCGTACTCAATACGGCTCCTTGATGATCGTGCGATCTTTACGGTTGGCCAGTTGTGCCAGCACGGATGGCGAGGCCATGCTTGCGCTGGTTCTCACCGAGCCGTCGCAATACGCGAAGAGCACCACGCCCCCCGAGTGCTGGCTGCCAAACCCGCCGACGGCGAGCGGAGTGGCCGGCGCTCCGCCGGTGGTGATGAACGGGTCGGCGCCGGGCTTGTTGAACTCGGCCACCGTAGCGTCGCCGTCGGCATTGGGCGGGTCGCCGGAGGTTGTCTCTACGTCGTACCAGGGGGGTGCGGCGTCCCAGGGCGCTGCGCTGGCGGCCGTGGCAGCGGGTCCTTGCGCAAAGCCTCCGCCGGGGTTCCGCAACGTGGCGGCCGTCCCCGACATCCACCCTAAATCCTCGGCGCCATTGATCAGCTTCTCGCCCACGGCCAGCGTGTACGCGGAGCCGTCGACGATGTCCTCAAACGCGATGCGGCTGTTGAGAAACAGCACGCCCGTGTTGTCGGCGTCGATCGGCGCTTCCTTATGGTGATGAACCCCGGCGTAGTTCGACACGGGCGCAGGCGTCGTCCAATCGCTGGGGCACAGCAGCAGCGGGACGGTCGTTTGGCGGACGTAGTTGTTCCGCTGGTGATAGGCGCCCACGGCGGGGTCCATGTTGGCGTAGCGCGGCTTCTCGTCGAGCTCGGGCAGAATGCGGGCGATCCACCCCAGGTGATTTCCTTCGGGCACGTTCCGCACGGGCCCCGTGTCGTTGGTGACTCCTGGGGGAAAATGCTCCTGGACGAATTCGTAGCCGTGAATGCCGAGGATGAGTTGCCGCACGTTGTTCATGCACGAAGCCCGGCGACTCGCCTCGCGGGCCGCCTGCACCGCAGGCAACAGCAGCGCGACCAGCACGCCAATAATGGCGATGACGACCAACAGCTCGACCAAGGTAAAGCCGCCTTCGCGTGGGCCAGTCTCTCCGAGACTGGCCTTCGCGCGTCGGCGAGGAATGCGGGATTTCATGGCACAGCTTCCGTATTCGGTGGAGTGTAGACGACGGTCTTGGTAATGCGAACGCGCGGTTCGATGGCAGGGCAGCGAGCAACGGCCGTGATGCGAAAGTCGCCGAGATCGCCGCCGCTTGGCTTGACCTGCAGGACGACGACCGCCGAATAGCTTTGTCCCAGTTC
>JBGSYU010000576.1:0-2427 GCA_041750715.1 Lacipirellula sp. | reverse complement strand
ATCCCCGGCGTCGAGGGCCTCATCCACATCTCCGAGCTCGGCCACGGCCGCGTGTTCCGCACGGGCGACGTGCTGAGCGAAGGCCAAGAGGTCGAGGCCAAAGTGCTGTCAGTCGACGTCGATGCGCAACGCATCAGCCTGTCGCTCAAGGCGCTCTTGCCGCCGCCGGAGAAACCGGAGCAAAAACGACGCGAGCCGGAACCGGAGCCCGAGCCGACGCCCGAAGACCTCAAACGGCAAGAACGACGCCGCAAAGCGGACGGCGATCTTAAGGGCGGCATCAGCGCCCCCAGCGGCGGCGAGAAATTCGGCTTGAAGTGGTAACTCATTTAGCCCCCGGTCACTGACCGGGGGCTAATTTTCCGATGCCCACCCCCATCACCCCGCCGCCCCTTCGCGGCCCGCTCGCCCAGCCCTGGTCGCTCGCAAAAATCGCCGGCATGCTTCGCATGTTCGGCCCCGCCGCGGTCCTCGCCTCCTTGGCCATCGGGGCCGGGGAGACCATCGTCGTCGTCCGCGCCGGCGCCTGGTTGGGTTACGGCATCTTGTGGATCGTCCTGCTCGCCGCGCTGGTGAAGGGCGTTTGCGTCACATACTTCCTCGGCCGTTACACCGCCATCAGCGGAGAGGCGCCGGGGTCTCGACTGGTGCGACTGCCCGGTCCGCGCGGCTGGATCCTCATCGTGCTGGTTTTCCTCGAGCTTGCCGCCGCCCCGTTGCTATGGGCCGCCATCGCTCGACCCTCCGGCGAGCTCATCGGATATTTGCTCTACGGCAACGAGATTGGCAATTCCTCGCGCATCATCGCCACGCTCTTTATCGTCGTCGCACTCGCGCTGAGCTTGTCGACGAGCTACCGCATCCTCGAACGACAGCAACTCATCATCTGCGGCATCCTGGTGCTGGGCACGATCGTCGGCACCATCATGGTGCAGCCCGACCTCGCCTTGGCTCTTCGCGGGTTGTTCGCCTTCGGCCACATCCCCGAAGTCCCTGCCTCCGCCCCCGCCGACTTCCGCCAAAACCCCTTGCCGCTACTTGCCGTCACCTTTGGCTACATCGGCGGCAGCGTCATGACGTATCTCGTCTACCCAGACTTCATCACGCTGCACGGCTGGGGCATGACCGGTCATCCCGAAGCCGCTGAAATCCGCCGCCGCGCCGCGGCCGGCGCTCCGGCCGACTATCTGCCGAGCGACCCTGCAGCCGTCACCCAAATCCGCCGTGCCGCGTCTCCCATTCGCTGGGACGTCGCCTGCGGCGGCATCGTGCTGCTGATCGTCACCGCCTCGTTTATGATGTCGGGCGCCGCCGCCTTCTTCTCGCGGCGCCAAGCCGGCGAGCAGGTCGGCGACTTCGACGGCTGGCATCTCCTCACCGACCAAGCCCACATCTGGCAGTCGATTCACCCCGCGCTGGTGTGGGTCTACTACATCTGCGTGCTCGCCGCCCTGTGGGGCACGCTGCAAGCGTACCCAAACGTCTACGCCTGCTGCGTCACCGAATACGCCCGCGCCATCTGGCCGCAGCGTCGCTGGAACCAGCGCGTCGTACAGGCAGTTATCTGCGTTTACGTCTTCGCCGCCGCCACCGCCGTCGTCTGGAGCGACATCCCCTTCAACTCCATGACGCTCATCGTCAACTTCCTCGCCACCACGCTGGGCGTCGTCATCGCCATGCTCGCCGGGCTGTACCTCAACTTCAAGCTGCCCCCGGCCTACCGCACCGCCGTGCCCATCCTGCTCGCCGGCATCTTCTCCTCGGCGGTTCTCCTAACCGTCGCTGCCATCTCGGGCATCGGCCTCTGGCAGCAGCTAACACGCCATTAGTGGTCATTCTGAGCGGAGCGAAGAATCTGGAAGCCCGTTTGATTCACTAGATCCTTCGCTCCGCTCAGGATGACGGTCGCTACAGCTTTTCTGAAAGAGCGCATTCGGGAGCGTCCCCCATCTTATTGCCACTTCCTGCCCCCTCCTCCCGACCCGCACTCCAAGTGCTAAAATAATCCAACCCAATTCCTCCCCTCCGCATTGAACCGTTTCGGAGCCCCCGCTCGATGGCCAAGAAAAATCTCAACGTCGCACTCATCGGCTACAAGTTCATGGGCAAGGCTCACAGCCAGGCTTGGCGAACCGTCGGCCGCTTCTTCGATCTCGACGCGCAGCGGGTGATGAAGGTAATCTGCGGCCGCGATGCGGCCGCCGTCGGCGAATTCGCCAAACGCTGGGGCTGGGAAGGCTCCTCCAACGATTGGCGTGAAGTGGTGAGCCGCAAGGACGTCGACGTGGTCGACATTTCCACCCCCGGCAACACCCACCGCGACATCGCCATCGCCGCCGCCGAGGCCGGCAAGCACATCTGGTGCGAGAAGCCGCTCACGTTCACCGTGGCCGAGGCGAAGGACATGCTCGCCGCCGCCCGCAAGGC
>JBGSYU010000575.1:0-7865 GCA_041750715.1 Lacipirellula sp. | reverse complement strand
GCGCCGGCGTCGACCGCTTCTTGTCGTTCCGTCGTATCGCGCATCACTAGCACCGGTTTCTTCAGTGACGGCGCTTCTTCTTGAACTCCGCCGGAATCGGTGAGAATCAGGTGCGAGCGGTCCATGAGCCAAACGAACTCGGGGTAGGGCGCCGGTTCGATGAGGTGGATATTAGGCTCGCTGCTTAGGATTCGATGCACGGGCTCGCGGGCGCCGGGGTTGGGGTGTACGGGGTAGACGAACTCGACGTTCTCGAACCGCTGCGCTAACGATCTTATCGAGCCGCAAATCCCTTCAAACTTCTCGCCGAAGTTTTCGCGGCGATGGCCGGTGACGAGGACCATGCGGCGATCGCCCAAGGCCGCGTACTTTTCACGCCAGGCGGCGTCGCGCTGGCGTTCGCGGTCGACGGTCCAGAGCAGTGCGTCGATGACCGTATTTCCCGTGAGCTTGACGATCTGCGGCGAGACGCATTCAGCCAGCAAATTGTGCGCGGCGCGCATCGTGGGCGCACAGTGCAACGCGGTCGTCAGGCCGACGACGCGGCGATTGAACTCTTCGGGCCACGGCGACTGTATGTTTCCGGTGCGAAGGCCCGCCTCCACATGGACCAGCGGGATGTGGCGGTAGAACGCCGCCATCGACGCAACCATGGCGGACGTCGTGTCTCCCTGGGCGACGACGCAGTTGGGCTGGTAGCGGACTAGTGCCTCATCGAGTCCCTCCAGAGCGCGGGCGGTGAGTCCAGCCAAGGTCTGGTTCGGTCGCATCAGGTTCAGTGCGATATCTGGCACGATGCCGAAATAGTCGGCAACCTGGGCGAGCATCTCCGCGTGCTGCCCCGTGAAGCAGACGATCGTCTCAACGCCGCTGTTTTCTTGGCGACAGGCCTGCACGACCGGCGCCATTTTAATGGCCTCGGGACGGGTGCCGATAACTAGCAGGGCGCGGACCATTTTTATCCTCGTTTAGACGTTGTTAACGGCTTTCCGTTGGACGAGTGACAAGACGTTGAAGCGGAAAGTCGTTGGCGCAATCGACGCATCTGTTTTAGCGTTCGCCAGTACACGTCCTCCATAAAGATGTGCTGAAACTCCGCGTTTCGCCCCACGCTGTAGAGGCCCGCGATCTCGTTCGATCCGGCTTCGCTCGAAGCGGCGAATCGTTGCCGGTCGGACTCGTACTGGCGGGCGAATACCGGGTATGCCACCGGCGTGCGGAGTACCCGGCAACCGAGGTAGCGCTGGCGAACGTCCGGGATGACGGCTTGCAGATGGTCGACGCAATAATCACCGAGTTGCTCGTCGGGCATCGACCAAATCTCGTCGCCCACTTGGCAACCGATATCCACCGTCACGAGGGTTTTTCCTTCCGGCGCCAGCCAGGGCATGCACAGCGGCGTTTCGGTGAGACGAAAGAACGGGAAGTGTTTCTCGGGCGTCCACAAGACAACATCTGGAATCAAGCCGCGCCCTTGCATCCGCAAGTTGACGAACACCATCGGCCGGTAGCGGAACCGGGCCAGAAACTTGAGAGCCTCCGTCCCGCGCACGAGCTTTGCCAAAATGTGACAAGGAGCTGTGCTGACGACTGCCGCGGCCGCGTGCCGCTGCCCGTTCACCATCACGGCGACGGCGCGATCGTTCTCAATCTCAATGGCTTCAACCGGAGAGTTCAATTCAATAACGTCGGTCGAGTCTCGAGCCAGGCGTTCGCAGAGCAGACCTAGTCCGCCTTCGGGGTACACATGCCACACGTTCGAACTGGCGGGAACCTCGCGACTGTAGCCGATGGCGACCGCTCGCCGGGTCAATCGGCCCACGGCCTTCAGCAGCAGCGTCTCGGCAATGCTGCCGGGGATGCTATCGGCGACCGCCGGACTTAAATCTGACGCCGGGAGGCCCGACCATGCTTCAGTCAGCGGGTTCGCGACTTCGTCGGCCAGCGCCGCGCCGTACTTCGTCGAGAACCATTCGGCGGCGGACTCAGCGGGCCCGCGTTTCCAGGGCGGCAGGCGACTGGCCAGGGCGCTCAGCGTGAACCGCGGATTTCGCAACAGGCCAAAAGGGTAGTTGCGGGCCTGCCCGTTCAAGAGCACGGACTCGCCGTAGGTATGCACGTCTCGGCAAAGAGCGCCGATTCCCAGAGCCGCCGCCAGCCGGTTCGTGATGAAGTGGGCGCCGAAATCGTAAGTGAATCCGTCTTCGTCTTGAAAGCTTTGCGCTAGACCCGCGATTCGCGGTCCGGCTTCATACAGGCGCACGGGCACGCCGTGCCGCCGCAGGTAGCTGGCGGCGGTCAAACCAGCTAAACCGCCGCCCACGATGGCTACGGGATGCTGCGTCGCATGTGTCGAACGTGTCGCGCACTCGGTCATTCTGAGGTACTCCGAAGAATCTGGCCGGACCCGTCAGAGTACCTCAGAGTGACTGCTCCCGTTCTTTGCAGGTCTCCTGAATGCGGTCGGCGCAGAATGGCACGCAACAACGCGCCGCGCCCTAACAGCCTCAATCCGTTGTCAAAGAGCGTGAATGCGGCGAGCGCGACCGTGGACTGCAAACTAAAACGGTTGTAAATCCACCCAGGGGCGCCCCAATCGAGGAGCAGATTACGCAGTGAGTACACCCAGTTGACGGGACTCACCTGCGTGTCGACGTCAACGACTTCGAGGTCCACCTTCTTCGCCAGGATTTGCATCGCGTCGCGATCGAACAGATTCCAGTGGCGAGGAAAGTGGTAGCCGCCCCAGTGGCGACCTCCGAAAAGCTTGCAGTCCAACGAACGGGTGTTGTCCGTCACGATGACGACCGTTCCGCCGGGCCGCAGGAGCGACCGGACGGCGGCAAGCGTTTCGGGCGGGTTCTCGATGTGCTCGATGGTCTGAATGAGCAACACCAGATCGTAGGCTGCTTGCGGAAGGTTGAGCGATTCCGCTTTGCCCTCGTGAACTTCCAAGCCCGCCTGCCGGGCGCACGCCACGGCAGCGGAACTTAGGTCCACGCCTTCTAGGCGCCAAGTCGCTTTTCCGAAGTCGCGCAGCAGCTTGAGATGAAATCCGTCGCCGCAGCCGACGTCCAAAATGCGGGCGTCGTCCGGCAGGCCGCGACACCACGACAACAGGCGGCGTGCTTCCAAACGACGGCGTATCTTGTAAATCAGCCCAAAACGCTCGGGCGAAAAATCGAACGCGTGATAGCTCCGCGGGTAGATCTTGGCAAGCTCGCTCTCCTCCGGGCGCGGATTGAGATAAATCAGGCCGCAGCCATTGCACCGCATGGCCAGATAGGAGTCGCGACTGGTGCGATACTCAAAGTCTTCGCCGACGGCGAGCGGCTGGGCGTCATCATCGTCGCAGAGGCAGCAGCGGGTTGGAACTAGACGTAGCGGGCCATCGTCGACGCCGTGCGTTGAATCTTTGTGCAGCGGTCGTATTTGAACGGCGGTCGCCATGATTACTACTCTACCTGCGAAAAGCTCGGACGCTTAACGGTGTCAGAAGCTCCCGCCAAAACGTGGTCGTAAACTCGGAGCGTTTGCCGAACCATTTCCGTCGCCGAGAATCGCGTGGCCATGCGCGCCGACGCGGCGGCAAAGCGCGTGCGCAGCGGAGCGTCGCCGACGAGCTTCATTAACGCGGCCGCGAGCCCGGCGACGTCATCGGGATTCACAAGCAGCCCGTTTTCGCCAGGCTTGACGCACATCGTCGCGCCGCCCACTCGCGCAGAAACGATCGGCAACCCGGCCGCTAGCGCTTCCAAGTAGACGTAGGGCATGGCCTCGTATCGGCTCGACAGACAGAAGACGTCGAACGCGGGCATCAACTCGGTTGCTACTACGTCTCCCAAGAACAAGGCGCGCGAGCCGAAACCAACCTTCTGCGCTCGCTCGCGCACCGCGGCGTCGAGCGGGCCGCCGCCGATCATCACCAATCGAGCATTCGAGTACTGCCGGGCGACGGAAGCGAACACATCGAGCAAGACCTCGGGCGCCTTCTGCGTTGAAAGTCGCCCCACGAAGCCGACGACCACCTCGTCTGGAGAAATCCTCAGCCGCGACCGAGCCGCCTCTCGCGAGGGGAAGTCGATTGGCGGAACGCCGTTGGCGACGACGTGTACTCTACGAGTGTCGATTCCGAGCGCGCGGATGTGGTCGGCCTCGTCATCGGAAACGGCGATCATCGCGCCGGTTCGGCGCGCCAGCCAACGTTCGATTCGTCTGTAGACATACCACTGCCATGCGGCAAGGGTCGGATCGAGCGTGACCATCGCATGAGACGTGTACACGCTTGGAATCCCTAGTCGCCGTGCGGCCAGTCGCGCCAGAGCGCCGCCCTTGGAACTATGGCCGTGGATCAAATCAAACGGCCCCAATCGCCGGATCACGCGGATCAGTCGCCACAGATCCGCCGCGTCGAGCGGATGAATGGCGCGTCGCATCGTCATCTGGTGCATGGGAGGCAGTCCGCCCGCGGCCAGGCGAGATCGAAACAGCGTGTCGAGCTTGCGCGGGGCGTAGATGCCCGTTACTTGCACGCCCTCGGCGGTTAACTCCCGAGCGAGATCGAGGAAATGGCGTCCCACGCCACCGCCCGACGCCTGGGTGACCAAGAGCACGCGCAACGGTCGGCGGTTTTCGAGGGGCTTATTGGCGGCGTGCTTTTTCAACAGCAAACTCATAAGGCCCCCGCCAAGACGCCAGGATCGCGCTTAAAGTTAGCGCGAGCGACCGCGTGAGGACGTGTCGTCCAAGCAACGCCGGCGAGCACCACGAACGCGGGAAACATGCGGGAGTAACACAAAAACAGCACCAACGGCACTTCCAGAATTGACAAGTAAACCAACGGATAGACTGTCAGCCCCGCGATTGTTCCCACCATAAAGCTGCGATACAGCCGCCCGGCAAGAATGCCGTAGCCGAACCAGAAAATCATCCCGCCGGCAATACCGTAATCGAGCGTCGGCTGAAACAAGCCGCCCTCGTTGTTCAGTTCAAAGTTGCCGTGGCGATGCAGCATGTCGAGGTGGTCCGCTTCTGCGTCGCGCCCCGTAAGTTTGTCGTAAGCTAACGGACTCTTGGAAATGCCGGGAAAGAGCCAAAACGAACGCAGCGTGTTGTAGGGCAAGATGCGCGGCGCCGCGGTTTCCAGCGTCATCGCGCCGTTGTTGTGGGCCGTGGTGTAGTAGCCGGATAGCCGCCAGACGGTGAACTCCGTGTAGGAATCGAACTCCGTGTGGTAGAAGCGCCAGGAGCGAAAGTACTCGAACCCTCCGAAGAACAGCACCACCGCCACGGGAGCCACCAGCGGCGCCGCGCGAAGTACACGGCCGCACCACCGCGGCAGCGGCCGGCCTAGAACGGACATTCGCAGCACAATGAGCGCCGCGGGCGCGAGCATCTCGATAATTGCCGTTCGCTCGCTGAACAGGATGGATCGCACCGTCGCGACCGCGATGAGCAACACCAGCGGTCCCAGCACGCGCTTGTAACCGTGGAAGTAAAGCCATAGGCCCAGCACGGCGGCCGGTACGCCGAATTGCGTACACGTCGTTACGCCGGGAACGGTGGCGAATAAATCTTGGCGGATCCAGTCGGCCAGCTCGGGATCGTCCGTCGTCAGCAACTCGACGAACAATGAGAACGAGAAGCCGTTCTTGACGCCGATGGCCAGCCAGGCGGCATAACCGAACGCCGTGAGCGCGAGCATCAAAGAAAACCAGCGTTGGACAATGCGGCTGCTGGAAGGGGGCGTGGGCTGTGGAATTCGGCCGGTTGCCGTAGCCAAGCGCGTGCCGAGCACGAAGGCCAGAATGGCCCCCGCGGCAAGCAGCAGATGCCAGCCTTGGACGTACTTTGGGGTTCGATAAAGCTGGTACGCCGCCTCGGATTGGAGATGCGCTGCAAGAATCGTCGAACCGACGATCGTGGCAAACGGCCATGCCGGGTCCAGCCACCACAAGCGACGAATTGGGAAGCGCATCGAAGGTTCTCGTTCGCAGCTAGGCCTCTGGCGCCGTTGCAGAAGCAAGGGCCGGCTCGATGGCAATCATCGCGGCCGTTTGTTTTCTTAACGCCCCTCGAAAGGGCAAAGTTACATGCGTCGATACGCCCAAGCGGCGGCGTGCGAGCCACCAGAGCAAGCCGTTTTGCAGCGCGAAGCTCGCGGCGGAACCGGCCGCCAGGCCCGGCGCCCCGAACCACTTAGCCCCCAGGGCGCCGACGACCACCAGCACGATGGCGGCGAGAAGATTGACGACCGCGACAGTTCGATGATGGCCCGTCATCGTGAGTACGTACGGCGGATTGCCGGTGAGTACGAGCACCAGATATCCCAGGATCAACACCAACACGGTCGGCGCTGCGCCAGCGTAGGAACCGCCGAAAACCCCTTGCAGGATCGTCTCCGGAAACAGCGCCAGCAGCAGAATCGCCAAGAGCGCTGGGACGGCGGCGAAGTTCGCAGCGCGGCGAACGACTCGCTCCAACTCCGCCGTGCGCCCAAGGGCGTATAGCCGCGGCACCGAGGCCATGACGACCATCATCGCCATCTGGACGGGCATGGCGGCCAACAGCAAGCTGCGCTTCGCGGCGCCGTACAGGCCGAGAGCGTCTGGTTCGAGCAGGGCGCCGCCGAGCCAAATATCGAGTTGTTGGCTGCCAAAGGCGAGCACCTGAGTCAGTAGGAGTACGCCGCCGACGGCGAGCAACTCGCGGTTATCGTCGGGGGACAGCCGCGGGGTCGTTTCGCCGGGCGGCGTGGCGATCGACTTGCTCGTTTGCCGCGCACGATAGAGCGCCCACGGAGCCGTGATCGCAACGGAGCCGACTGTAATCGCCACGGCGAGCGTCGCATCCAACTTGAGCGCTGCCAGGGCGGCCGCGCCAAGTCCGAGCAACACCAGCAGATTGCTGATCGGGCCGCCGGTCTGACCGCCGGAGAAGAGGCTCGCAACGCGCAAATCGCCGTAGCCGCGTAGCGATTCTGCGGCAATCTGCTGCCAAGCCAGCGCTACGACGCCAATGGCAGTGAGCGCGATGAGGAGCATCGGCTCGTGAAAGCGATCCGTCGCAAGCTGAAAGCACAAGACGGCTGCCGACGTGGCGCTGGCCGCCAGCAACGACGCGACCGCCACGGTGGAAAGAACCCGGCGTAAATAGGCTTGCGCTAAGCCGTGCTTATCGACGGCAAGACTCGCCGCGATAAACCGCAGGCCCGCTTCGTTCAGGCCGGCCATCCCGATCAGACCGCCCAGTGCGACGATCGTCATAACGAGCAAGTAAGAGCCAAACTCCGCGGGACCCAACAGGCGCGCGGCAAGTATGTTGGCGGCGAACGTGGTCGCGATGCCCGCCACGCGCCACGCCACCGCCCAGGCGGCCTGTCGGCGAGACGGCAAATCTTGCGGCGACGAGTCGACGGCCATTCAGTACGCCCCTTCGCCCAGAACGACGACCTTCACGGTGCTGGCGAGAATGTAGACGTCGAGCCATATCGACCAATTCAACACGTAGTAGGCGTCCAAATCGACGCGCTCCGCGTACGTCGTGTTATTGCGCCCCGAAACCTGCCACAGGCCGGTGATGCCCGGCAGCACCTGAACGTAATAGTCGTAACGGTCGGCGTACTTTTCGATTTCGCCGGCGACGATCGGGCGCGGGCCCACCAAGCTCATGTCGCCCTTGAGCACGTTCCAAATTTGCGGCAGCTCGTCGAGGCTGGTATTTCGTATCCAGCGTCCGATCCATGTGATTCTTGGATCGCGCTTGAGTTTATGGTTCGCGTCCCACTCTGGCGCCAACTCGGGATTCTCGGCCAAGCATTGAGCCAGCACGGCGTCGGCGCCGCTGACCATGGTGCGGAATTTCCA
>JBGSYU010000574.1:0-3497 GCA_041750715.1 Lacipirellula sp. | reverse complement strand
GCAAACGTCCCGGCGCCGGTCCCGGCAAACGCCCCGGCAAGGATCGCGGCAAACGACCCGGCGGGGGCCCCAACCGGAGCGGCCGGCCTTGAACTCCACCGCCGACGTTGCCGACGCAAATCCGCTTGGGGCCGCCTTTTACGCCGATCGGGCCATCCACGGCCGCGTGAGCGTGGTCGAAAACATTCGCCTCGCCCGCGACACCTACCGCGTGCGGCTGGCGTGGCCGGACGTCGCCCGCCGCATCGTGCCTGGGCAATTCGTGATGCTGCGGTTGGCAGGCGGCAACGACCCACTACTCGGGCGTCCGCTGGCGTTGTTCGACACCTGGTGCAACGACGACGGGGCGCCGGCGGGCATCGACATCGGATATCTGACCGTCGGCAAGATGACCCGCCGGCTGGCCGCCCTGCGCCCCGGCGATGAACTCGAAGCGTGGGGGCCGCTGGGCAATGGATTCTCGGCGCTGCCGGCGGAGCACCTGGTGATGGTCGCCGGAGGAATCGGCCAAACGCCGTTTTTGGCGCTAAGTCGCGAAGCGTTGGGAGGACGGAGTTACGGCGACCCGCTGCGCGCGGCGCCGCGAGTAGGCCGGGTGACGCTGTGCTATGGCGTTCGCTCGGCGGAGTATCTGGCAGGCGTCGATCAGTTCCGCAAAGCTGGCGTCGATGTGCGGATCAGCAGCGATGACGGCAGCGTCGGTTGCCGCGGACTTGTCACCGGATTGCTTGCGGAGGTGCTCGATGAAGCGCCCTCCGAAAATGTCCGCATCGTTTGCTGCGGGCCGGAGAAGATGATGGAGGCCGTCGCCCGCATCGCCGCCGCACGCGGCCTGCCGTGCGACGTCTCGCTGGAAACGCCGATGGCCTGCGGCGTCGGGATTTGCTTCAGTTGCGTGGTGAAGGTTCGCCAGTCGGACGGCTCTTGGGACTACAAGCGTACCTGCGTCGAGGGGCCGATTTTCGCGGCGGAGGCGATCGAGTGGTAGACGGCAAAGAATAGCCAGCGGCGCAAGCCGCTGGTTGGGCGCCGCGAACAAACCCCGACCTAGCGGTCGGGGCTAAACATTGGCAAGAAGGCGCTGACTAAGCGCTGGCTGCTTTGGCCTTCACGTTCTTGATCGCGCTGGACAGACGCGACTTCAGACGTGCGGCGGTGTTCTTGTGCAGCACATTCTTGGCGGCGGCCTGGTCGAGCTTCTTCACCGTCGTGCGGAACTCGGTCTCGCACGCGGATGCGTCGCCGCCGGCGATCGCGGTGCGGACCTTCTTGATGTGATTGCGGATCGTCGTCCGCACCATGCGGTTGCGGGCGCGACGATCGACGCTTTGACGGAGACGCTTCTTGGCACTTGGTGAATTAGGCATCGTTACTTTAGCACGGGCTTCAACACGGGGACCGGTGATACAAATTCCGAATGGGAATCAATCACTATCGCGTAAGCGCGTGATTTTGTCCAGCCGGTCGGAAACGTCCCGATATCCGTAATCGAGGCCCGCCAAATCGGAAAAATGCCGTTCCGCCCGGTCTAGCTCCCGCAAGCCCGTGGCCAGCACGCCAGCCCGGTAGAGGGCCAACTTTTTGGCTTCTTCATCGCTCGAATCGCACGCTTCGATCGACTGCTCGTAGTGCGATAGGGCGAGTTTGTACTGCTCGATTTTTTGGAAGCATTCGCCCAGTTCCAGCAGCACCAGCGCCCGCCGTTTCGGATCGCTGCGGGCCGCCTGCAGCGCCGTGATAGCCGGCTTCGGCTTGCCGGCTTTCTTCAGACGCATGCCCAGCTCGAATTGCAGCCGCGGATTATTCGGGTCCCGATCGACGCGGGTGGAGTAGACTTCCAACTCGACTTGATTGGCCTGGGCTCGCGCCCGATCGAGCAATTCGTGCGCTTCGGGGGTCTTCTCGTGGTCGAAGTGTTGTTGCGCCGCCATCGCCTGGCGAGCGGCCCGCCGGAGCTGCAAATCTTCCAGCCGTTCGCGAACGGTCAAATCGCCGCCGCCGGTGGCCTGCTGGGCACGCTCGAGCACCTGCTGGGCGTCGTCCAGCCGTTGCTCGTGGAGATAAAGATCGGCCAGTCGGAAGTAGGAATCGACTACCGACGGATCCTTGGCGATCGCGGCCTTCAAGCGATCCTCCGGCGCCAACGCGCTGGCCTCGACTTCCTCCGGCGTCTCGTCGGCGCCTCCGCGGGACAGCCGGGCGACCGACCTCGGCTTCCCCGATGGATCGTTGCCGTCGCCTTGGGGCGTACCGCCCAGCGACGACGGGTCGTAGCCGCCCTTTTGGATCGTCTGCTCCACCGAAAGCCGAGAAACCGCTTGATACGCTTCCTCGTCGTCCGGCTTGGCCTGTTTGACCCGTTGCCAGCACGCAATCGCCTGATCGAACTGCCCCATCTGCTGGAGCGCCTTCGCCGCCTGGCGGTTGACGACGGGGTCCTTGGGCGCCACATCCAGCGCCCAACGCAAATAAGACAGTTGGCACTCGTGGATGCTTAACTGCTGGCAGGCGTCGGCCATCGCCAATAGCGACGGGATGTCCCAAGGGTTCAGCGCCAGCGCCGCGCAACCTGCCTGAAACGCTTCCTGCCAGTGTCCCTTGCCGGCCGCCTTCGACAGACCCATGCGATGGGTCTTGATCTTCAGTCCGGCTAGCCGGGCGCCCTTTTTGTTGTTGCCGTACTTTTTCTGTAAATTCCCAAGGAACGCCTGCAAGTAAATGGTATTGGCCGGGTCTTCGGACACGCACTGCGTGAAAAGCTGGGTGGCGTAGTCGTGGTCCGCTTTTTCGACGCATCGCTGGGCATGCTCGTAAAGCTTTTGCAAGCGATGGCGCACACTCGCAGTGAGAGGGGCCGGTCCTCGCGGGGCGGGTTGCGGAGCGGTTTTCGGTTCTGACGCCATGGGCGCTGGTTACGGGAGCCAATTCCAGTGACGAGTCGGGCACATCGGGTCGCGTGAGCCTACGCAGGCCGTGCCCCAGGCTGTTATTCTAGCAGTGTAGACAAAGTCCCCACAACGACGCGACGCGCCCGTCATTCTGAGGTACTCCGAAGAATCTAGCCCCGTGGTACACATACCGGACCCTTCGGAATACCTCAGGGTGACCGGGATCAATTACATGCGTTCTGAACTTGGAAAAGCGTATCTGATCGGCGCCGGGCCGGGAGACCCTGGGCTGATGACGCTGCGCGGTCGGCAGCGGCTCGGCGAAGCTGATCTGGTGCTCTACGACTATCTGGTAAACCCGAGAATCCTCGACGGGGCTCGTCCTGGGGCCGAACTGGTCTGCCTCGGCCGTCACGGCCAGGGGCGGATTGTCGGCCAGGAGGAAATTCACCAGCGGATGATCGCCGCTGCCCGCAATGGACAGATTGTCGTGCGGCTCAAGGGCGGCGACCCCGCCATCTTCGGCCGCACCGCCGAGGAAACGGCGGCCCTCGAGGCGGCGGGCGTGCCGTATGAAATCATCCCCGGCGTCACCGCGGCACAGGCCGC
>JBGSYU010000573.1:0-6705 GCA_041750715.1 Lacipirellula sp. | reverse complement strand
TTTGGAAATCTTTAATCGCGGCGTCAGCGGCGACAAAATTCCCGACCTCGCCGCCCGCTGGCAAGCGGAATGCCTCGACCTGAAGCCCGACGTATTGAGCATCCTCATCGGCGTCAACGACATCTGGCACAAGCTCGAAGGCCGCTACGACGGCACGGTTGAGAAGTACGAAACCGGCTACGACGCGCTCGTCAAACTCACCCAAGAAGAACTTCCGAGCGTTCGTCTGGTCATCTGCGAGCCGTTCGTCCTTCGCTGCGGCTCCGTCGACGGGAAGTGGTTCCCCGAGTTCGACGGCTACCGCGCCGCAGCCAAGCGCGTCGCCGACCAGGCGGGCGCCACCTTCGTGCCGTTCCAAGAGTCGTTCGACCGGGCCTCGAAAATCGCCCCGCCCGATCGCTGGGCCGCCGACGGAGTCCACCCCACGGCCGACGGCGCCGCGCTCATGGCACACGCGTGGCGCAGAACTGTCGACGCCAGGGCGACCGCACGTTAACTCGTTTGCATGGCGAGGGCGATAGCCCGCCACGTTCGGACAGTGGCGATGAAAGCTATGCACGCGACGACAGCGATTGGGCGGCCGCCACTTTCTCAAGGACTCAGCTTCGACAGTTCGCTCCGTAGCCGACTGCGGCCGGCCGGCGACGGGCAAATGGCCGCAGGCGGAGCGATGCGATTCCCTGTAAGCGCGTAGCAACGCGATTGGCCCTGCATTCATTCCCGCACCACCGTGCGCAACGCCTGAACCCCGCGGCGAAGCAACCCCGCGACGGCGGCCGGCGTCTTCCCTAATGTTTCGGCGATCGACGCCAGGCTGCATCCTTCCAGATGGCGCATTCGTACGGCCGATCGCTGGTCCTCGGGAAGCGATTGGAGCGCCGCGGCAAGGTTTAGCGCCGCCTCGGCCCGAATGACTCGGAGGCTAGCCGTCGTCTGATGGGCCGCGGGCTGAAACCAGGTGATGACGGCGGACGACTCCGCGTCATCGGGGTAGCGCTCCTGTCGGACGTCGCGTTTGGCGGCGCGATGGTCGCGGACGACGTTGGCGACGTTGCGCCGCAGGATCTGGTGGATCCAGGCAGAGAATTCCGGTTCGGTTTGGCCGCGGAAATTAGGAATCGCCTCTGCTGCCTCCATCATGGTGCGCTGCACGACGTCGGAGGCGTCTTCGCGGCGACGTATGCGCGGGCCGATTGAACTCTCGGCGAAGACTTGCAGATACGGCTGGTAATGAGCCAGGAGTTGGCCTAGCGCCAGCCGGTCGTCGCGGGCTTGAAGAATTGCGTCGGCGAGTTGAAGGCCGGAGAGCATGTCAACGTCGACCGCATCCGTCGCGAATATCTGGAGAATTAGCGGTTCGCCCGGCTGAAACCCGTGCCTGAACCTTTATAGCGCCGGGCAATTCGCCATTTTATTGCACGGACGGGGCAGACTACTATACTCACGGTTCCGATGAGATACCCTGAGAGTCAGGATTAGCATGGGATCGAGACTCGTTTTATATCGCCTCACCTGCTTCGCTTGCCTAGCCTGCGGGTGGGCCTCCACCGTTCAAGCAGGTCCGGGGGATACCCATTTTTGGCTTTCGGCCTCCGACGATTCTGGCGTCAACGCCGCCCCGCCGACGATGGCGCCCATAATCCCCAAGGCGCCTGGCTCGACCGGCACGCTTTATCTGTGGGCGAAGCTGGCGACGGTTCGGAACGACAACGGCACGCCGCAGACCGATTCCCTGGCGGCATGGTCGCTGCGGCTGGTGACCACACAGACCAACATGCTGTCGTTCACCACCTCGACGGTGAACAACCCCGTCATGGGGATGCCGGGGGGACAGCCGCAGTATCGCTGGCAGACGATCAATGAGCCTAGCGGCCAATCGAATCCGGCGACGCCCGTGCCGCCTGCCCCGGCGACCAACAGCATTCAGGACCTGCAAGGATTTAATCTGCCCTTCGGCGCCGGGATGGGCACGGGCATCGGGCCGGGGACGGCCGGCGGGTCGTGGTTGTTGGGGCAGATCGACTACAGCCTGAATTCGACTTTGGGCAATGCATCCGTTTACTTGCAGATCGGCGACATCGGCGCGAACTACGCTGGCCAGTCGTCGACGTTCACATCGGTGGTGCTGGGCCACGCGACGGATGCGGCGCTCAACGCCGATAGCCAGCGGGCGAGAAATAGCTTGGTGGTCGACGCCACCATCGCGGTGAGCGCCGGACTGCCGGGCGACTTCGACGCCGATGGCGACTCCGACGGGGCCGACTTTCTTAAATGGCAGCGGGGCGAGTCGCCCGCGCCGAACAGCAGCGGCGACCTGACCCTGTGGCGCAACAACTTCGGCCGCCCCGCCAGCGGCGTCAGGTCGCCCGCCGATTTCAACGACGACGATCGGGTCGATGGGGCCGACTTTCTCGTTTGGCAGCGTGGCGTCGGTATTCCCAACGCCACGCCGGGGCAAGGAGACGCCAACGGGGATGGAGTGGTCAACGGCGCCGACTTGGGCGTGTGGAGAAACCTGTTTGGCGATGTCGAGGCGACCGCGGTTGCCGTTAGCGTGCCGGAGCCAAGCGGTGGAACGCTGTTCTTGGCGGCAGTCGGCATGTTGGGATGTTGGCTAGCGATGGCTAACCTGGCCTCCAAGAAGAGATTGCCCGTTATCGCTGCCTGGGTGGGACTGCTCTTGTTCCCTGCGACCAGTCGCGCCCAGGTCACCGCGACTTGGCTCCCCGCTGGACCCAGCCAAAACTATAGCAACCCCGCTAATTGGAGCGGCGGCGTCGTGCCCATCAATGGGGCTCAAACCTACGGAGTGGTCATCGGATCGGAAACGATCAACTTCGACGTGGCAGGTGACAGCACGGTCGACACTTTTTCTCTGGCAGCCGGCAGTATATTTTCGATTGCCGCCGCGGGTCGTAACCTGGAAGTTCTTGGTGCGGCAACTATTAGTGGTCGAATCACGACGAATGGAAGCTCGTTCGTTGCCGGGCCGGGTAGCACTTTTGTCGGATCTACACTTTTCGCTTCAGGCGGCGGGGTGATCGATTTAGTTGATGCTACGACAACGAACTACCAAGTTACAATCTCAGGCTCCTCCCCGGGCGATAATACTTTTATGCAGGCGACCGGCGTGAACGCCTCGGGCGTGGGCTCGGTGCTGAATCTATTAAGTCTGCAGTCGCTACAGGCCACGGAGACGCAAACTGGCGGCAGATTTTTGACAATCCACGCTGCGAACGGTGGGTTAGTTGACCTGCGGAACGTCACTTCCGCAGCCCGTGTCGGAGGCGATGGCGGCGATCGGTTGCAGTTTCTAATACAAGGTGGCGCTAATGGTCAGGGTAATATCCGCTTAGACAACTTGGCAGCGATCAGCGGGGTCCGCTTCAACGTGCAGGTCCCCAACTATTCCTTGCCTCGCCTCGACTCGGTATTCCAAAGCGACTTTAACGTTGTGGCAGGTGCGTCGATCAATGCGCCAATTCTGCAATCCCTGAACAGCAGCTCGGTGACGCTTACGGGCAGCGGCGCCCTCACCACGGCTGGCTTGACGAATATCGACCACTCACGATTCTTCCTAAATAATGGCGCTTCGTTCGCGGGGGTGACGGCCACTGCCTATCAAGCGTCATTTCAAGGCAGCACCGGGAGCGATAATATTTTTATGCAGGCGTCGGGCGTGAATGCCTCGGGCGTGGGCTCGTTGCTAAGTCTATCAAGTCTACAGACGCTACAGGTCACCGAGACGGCCGGCTCCAGCCCCCGGTTGCTGACGGTCCACGCGGCTAACCGTGGGTTAGTTGACCTGCGAAACCTCACTTCCGCGGCCCGTGTCGGAGGCGACGCCGGCGATCAGTTGCAGTTTCTAATACAAGGTGGCGCTAATGGTCAGGGTAATATCCGCTTAGACAACTTGGCAGCGATCAGCGGGGTCCGCTTCAACGTGCAGGTCCCCAACTATTCCCTGCCTCAACTTGCTTCGGTGTTCCAAGGCGACTTCAACGTCACCGCCGGAGCATCGCTGAGTCTCCCGAGCTTGCAATATGTCGAGTCCGCCAATATCAACGTCAGCGGCTTGCAAAGCGCCATTGAAATCGGCGGAGCCGTCAATTTTGGCAGCGGCCAGCAAGTGACTATTGCCAGCGGCGGTAAGTTGACGCTTGGCGGCAACTTCTCCTTTCGGCAAACGACCGAGAGTCAACTAGCGATGTCGTCGGGAACGCTTGTCCTCGACGGCGAGGGCCAACAGCAACTTGAAATCGGTGGACAAGACGTCGGCGTCGGCGGCACGGCGGCAACCAACGGCGGCAACTTTGGCATCGCCAGGCTTTTCGTCGGCACGGCGACCACGCAATCCAACGCGAAGCTGGTTGATTTGGTCAACAATGGGAACCGCAACGGATCGGGCGGGGCTGCCGAATCTCTGTACCTCTATGGAAGCGGCGGCCAGGCCGGGTTGGTGCTCGTAAACGGCTCTACGCTCGCCCTGAATGGGTTGAACCTGTACGCGTATGACCCGTCGGCGGGCGCCAACGTGCGGCTGAACAGCCTGTTCGGCCCGGGCGTGCTGACCATTCCCTACAGCGGCGGCACGTTGCAATTGCTGAGCGACGTGGGGCCCTTTGCGTGGAACGTGGCGGGCAGCGGCAACTGGTACGAAGGGACTAACTGGAGCCCGCAGTTCATCCCCGACGGCGATTTCAAAGCGATCTTCGGCAATGCCGCCTCCGGACCGACCACCGTGATTGTGAACCAAGACATTCGCATTAGCGAGATCCAGTTCAATAACGCCGCGCAAAGTTACACGATCGCCGCCGATGCCACGCACGGGCTGGAGTTGATCGGCGCGGCGGCGATCGAAGTGACTGCCGGCGCGCATACGATCAGCGCACCGATTTCGGGCGTTAACGGCCTAGCGAAAAGCGGCCCCGGCACGTTGCGGCTCAGCGGTTCCAACTCGTACACGGGACCGACTGTGGTCCGGGCTGGCACGCTACAGGCTAGCGCAGCGGCGAACTTGGGCAATACCGAATCCATCACCGTGGAGACCGGGGCGACGCTGGACGTTTCCGGCGCTTCGGTCTACCAGCTTCGAGCCAACCAGACGCTTACCGGTCGCGGCACGGTGCGGGCCGATTTGCTGACGCTTTCCCCCACGAGCGAAATACGCGGAACGCTACAGATTCAAGGCGACGTCGCCAGCGCCGGCCGGGTAGCGCCGGGATTTTCACCGGGCATCACCACGATCCTCGGCAACTTCTCGCAGCAGCCCGACGGCGTGTTGGAAATGGAAGTCGGCGGCCAGGCCCCGGGTACGCAGCACGACCTGTTGATCGTCACCGGGACGGCGTCGCTTTCGGGGCGGCTGGAAATACCGATCATCGACGGATACATTCCCCAGCAGGGCCACTCGATGCAATTGATCCTGGCCGGTAACGTGGTGGGTGAGTTCGACTCGCATTCGATCTTGCCGGACTTGGCGACGCTCAATTCCGACGTGGCCCATGAAGTGGTGACGACCCCGGGCGGCGTGCGGCTGCGGTTTCTGGCGCCGTCGACCGACAACTTGTTCGACCCCGACGCGCCCACGGCCAACTGGGCCGAGACCACCAACTGGAGCACGGGGGTCGTTCCCGACACGGTGGACATTATTACGCTGGAAAATGCTTCGGGGCAGACGCAGCGGCTGGACGTTGAATTTTTGCCGATGCTGGCTAACTCAAAAAATGCGTTCACGCACGAGCTGACCCTGATGGGAAGCGGCCAAACGATGGCGGTCAGCATTCAGCAGGGCAGCAGTCTATCGGCCACGGTGGGTGTGAACGTGGCGGAGAGCGGTCTAATCGAACTGGCGGGAGGGACCGTGGTGACCAGCACCCTGGACGTGCTGGACGGCGGCATGGTCGCGGGCGGCGGGACGGTGGTGGGCAACTATCAGCAGGACGCCGGCGGGGAACTCGTGCTGCAGATCGACGGCCTGAACGACTTCGACGCGATTGATATTTCCCGCGAAGCCAATTTAGGCGGCACGCTCACGGTGGCGCTGAACGACCTCTCGATCGGCGCCGGCGAAGAGTTCGCCGTGATCACCGCCGGCAGTCTCGCGGCCGGGTCAACCTTCGACCGGGTGCGGACGGTAGGGGGCGGCGATATCCAGTTCAAGCCCATCTACGACGAGTCCGACCCCGACCAATTGATCGTCAAGCTGCAGTCCTTCGAGTTCACCAAAGGAGACATGAACGGCGACGGGATCATCTCCGAAGACGACGCGGCCGCCATTGCGCTGGCGCTGCGGGATCCGGCCCAATTTGCCCGCGAGAATCCGCTGGGGATGGATGCGGTCGAAGCAGGGGACCGGCATCCCGTCGGTCCCGGTGGTTTGGACGGGGATTTTGACTTCGACGACGTGCTGGTTATCTTTGAGGAGAGTTTCTCGACGATCATGTCGTTCGGTCAATTCACCGAACTGCTCGATAAATCCGCCGCCGTGCCCGAACCTGGCGCCGCGACGCTGGCGCTGCTGGGCGTGGCAATGCTCGCGGTGCGTGGTAAACTACGGCCGAGGTGTTCGTCCGATGGTTGTCGGGGGCGTCTCTGATGACGGCGCGCGTGACGATGAAAACCGGAAGCGGCCTCAAAGCGGCCACCTACAGAATGCGTCGGCACGCGGGGCCGCGGGCCTTTACGCTCGTCGAGTTGCTCGTG
>JBGSYU010000572.1:0-3500 GCA_041750715.1 Lacipirellula sp. | reverse complement strand
CGAAACCCGCCGATCGCAGTCTACTTCTTTCGTATATTTCGTGTGCTTCGTGGTTGCTCCTCATTCCCTTGGAATCCTTGCCGTCCTTAGCGGTTAATGTCTAGGCTTTTTGAGAAACGCCCAAAATTCATTTTGAGATTCGCCCTGGTTGCAATAGCATAATGAAGCAGTCTGCGGTCAGACCGCCCCCCATGTAGCCGTGGGACTTACCCCGCGCGCTCTTCAGTGAGACGCATATGAAAAAGCGAAACGCCGCCGGATTTACGTTGGTGGAGCTTCTCGTGGTGATCGCGATCATCGGCGTGTTGGTCGCGCTGCTGCTGCCCGCGGTTCAGGCCGCCCGCGAGGCGGCTCGACGGACGACGTGCGTGAACAATGTGAAGCAGATGGCGCTAGGCGCCGCGAATTATGAATCGGCGAGGAAGACCTTCCCGCCGGGCCGACTCGCCCCCGATTGGATCGAGAACAACACGGTAAAGTTTAGCTACACCAACTATAACGCAGTGCAACAAAATGCGGCGACGAGGACGGGGTTCTATTCCGTTCATATCTGGCTGCTTCCATACATGGAACAGTCGAACATTTATAACCTAATTAACTTCAAAGTCGGTCAAGTACTTCAAATGACCTCGGGCGGGGCGCCCTTCAACGTCAATTACAATGCCTATGCCAATGCGGCGGCGCTGTTCATCTGCCCCAGCGATCCGTTTACCGAGCGAGTGATTTCGGAGAACAACTACCGAGTCAATTTCGGCGGTTCCACGCCCTTCGGCGGCGCCTTCTCAAATTCTTCGCAAACCGATTACAACGCACAGACCGCCGATGGCTTCCAAGCAAGAGGGAACGGCGCGTTTTCCATCGGCAAACAGGGATTGAAAGCCAGCGAGTACACGGACGGATTGTCTAACACCGTTTTTTTCGCCGAGCGCACTAAGGGAACCGGGGGCAACCCGGAGAATGTCGCCCCCGGCAAGTCCGACATGGTGACGTCTCCGGCTCGAGAGTCCGGCATTCAGACGTCGGCGACGTTGGCGGCGTTTCGCGATAAGCACTTCAACGCGTGTCAGAGCTATGTGCCCGTAGCAGACAGCTTTAATTTCACAACACCGGGGCGTTGGGCGTCTGGCGAGGACTTTTCAAATGGATGGCCTTTTGCAGGCTACGCCAACACGCAATACAACCATGTGGCGCCGCCTAACTGGTCGGGCCAGGACTGCGGACTATTTAGCGCGATCGCAGACACTCCCGGAGAGCACGCGATCGTAGCTCCTCGCAGTGAGCATGCTGGCTCGGTCGTCGTAGCCTACGGAGACGGTCACACGTCTATTATCAACGACGGCATCGACATCGTCGTCTGGCGCGCGCTGGGCAGTCGAAATGGCGAGGAAGTCATAGACGGCCAGTTTTAGACTCTCTCACACGGCCGGCGCACAATGCCGGCGAACCGAAGCTTCCAACTACAAATCGTCAGAATTCAATTGGCAATCAGCCAGACCTCACTTATATCTTAATAGGGCCGGTTATTACCGCGTCGTCCTTAAGACCCGCCCGGCGCCAGCGACCTTGTCCGCGAACGTTTGAAAGAAGAAACAAGATGCTTAAGCGAAACCTACGCGCCTTCACCCTCGTCGAGCTGTTGGTCGTGATCGCGATCATCGGCGTGTTAGTAGCCCTGTTGCTGCCCGCCGTCCAGGCGGCCCGCGAGGCGGCTCGCCGGTCGCAGTGTACGAACAATCTCAAGCAGATGGGCCTGGCCACCGCCAACTATCTTTCCGCCAGGCGGGACACCCTACCGTCGGGTCTCACGCAGCAAACGGGTCCGTTTCGCGGCGTCTCGTTTATCGTCAGCCTGTTGCCCTTCATGGAGCAGCAGACCATTTACGCACAGTGGGATTTTGTGAACCTCGCGAAGAACTCCCTTACCGCTACGTCGCCCGCCGGGCAACTCATTCCCACGCTGCTGTGCCCCTCGGATCAACCGGCCGAAACTGTCATCCAGTTCGCGGCCATCCCGGCCGGCAGCACCATGAATTACCCAGGGTTCTACGCCATCACCAGCTACGCCGGTAACCACGGCAGTTTCAGCTATTACCCTAACAACATCCCGAAGACGGAGCTCCAACCCGATGGCGTTCTGTTCCTCACGGGAGCTGGATCGGTCCCAATGCCCATGCAAGACCCAGCCAAGCTCTCGTCGGTGGAAGACGGCACCAGCAACACGATCCTCGGCGGCGAGAAGTACAACGTCGACCCGGCGTTCGACGCGATTCCCGTCACCAATCGCAGCGGTCTGCTGATCCACCAGTGGGCGCAGTGGGGCTGGACCGGCGGCTTTAAGGGCAACGGCCATGTGCTGCGCAGCTCCGCCGAGCCTATTAACTTCACCGCCGCCGATTGCGGCGCCACCGCCAGCGGCTACTCGTGTCAAGACCGGCGGCTTCAAGGTTGGGGCAGCGGGCATCCCAGCGGGGCTACGTTCGTCTTCCTCGACGGCAGCGCCCGCTTCGTGGCCGATAACATCTCGACCATCACGCTTGCCGCCCAAAGCACCCGTGCCGGCAGCGAGACGGTCAGCGAGTAGCGGGGGTTCGGCCGCGCCTTCTCGGCCAGCGCCTTGCTTCACACCTCCGCGGCGATAAGACTTACTGCGGTTATACACGCTCGGCTCGGAAGCTCCTTCATGCAACATAATCGCGATTTTCTGCCAATGGGCTTCTTCCTCGCCGTCGTTTGCCTGTCTGGCTGCGCCGAGAAGTTGCCGGAATTCGGCCAGGTGCAGGGAACCGTCACGGCCAAGGGCAAGCCGCTCAAGAACATTATCATCACCTTCATGCCCGATCCCACGCAGGGCAACGAACTTCCTTACAACGGCAGCGGCCAGAGCGACGACCAGGGGAAGTATGAACTGCGCTACGGCTTCAAGGGGCACGAGGGGGTCGGCGCCGCGATCGGCTGGAATCGCGCGGTCGCGATCGACACCCGCTACTCGTCAATTCCCCAAGGCGCCCCCTTGCCGCCGCGATTGTTCTCCCCCGAATACAGCGGCATCGCCACCACGCCGCTGAAGTTCGAAGTTAAACCCGGCCCGCAAACAATCGACATTGAACTCAAATGACCGGACCCCCGCCCGCCACCGCACCCGGTTTAGCCGCGACCCGATAGGGGAGCGCGTCCCGCGCCCCGATCATCTCAACTCCCTACCGACGTGCCGCACTTCACGGATGAACTCGCTAAGGCCGTTCGCCAGCGCGGCAATGCCGTGTGCGTCGGGCTCGATCCGCGGTGGGAGCAGCTGCCGAGTTCTTTGCGCACGGTTAGTTCGCCGGCTTTGGAACAAGTCGCGGCGGCTTATCGAGCGTTTTGCCGAGAAATTATCGATGTCGTAGCGCCGCTGGTGGCCGCCGTGAAGCCGCAAGTGGCATTCTTTGAGCAGATTGGACCACACGGCATGGTTGCCCTGGCTGATGTGATCGCTTATGCGCACGAGCAAGGCTTGCTGG
>JBGSYU010000571.1:0-2187 GCA_041750715.1 Lacipirellula sp. | reverse complement strand
TGGTTCACTGGTGGCAGCGGTGGTGGCGGATCTTCCGGCTCGCCTTCGCCAGACCCCCCATTGCCGGGACGATACGTAATCACCAACTTGGGGCGTTGGCTGGCGGTGGGCGTTTCGCGCGAGCCGAACTGGGTGCCGTCATCGGCGCTCTGATAGTCCTTGAGGATCAGACCGCGATTTCCATTGGGTTCATCGATCCAGGCTTGTACCAAGTCCAACCCGGCCTGGTTAAGTGCGATCTGCTGAAAGCCCAACTTGGGAAGTGCGAGCTGCCCCAGCACGGCCGAGCCTGAGTCGGCGGCGCCATTGGCGCCCTGGTTGGCCCAGCTTTGCCCCGGCGCGAACTGTTGCCAAGTGGCGGCGAGCTCTTCCCATGCCCGTTGCAACGCATAGAGCTCGTACGAATGTTTCGACGGATCAGTGATAAACAACTCAATCGAAGCGGAGACAATCGTGCTCCCACTGGGGATCGCTGACACGTCCCAGGCCATCAGTGCCGCCAGATCGGGATTACCATCAGTGTTCAGATTAGTCGCGCCGCCAAGATTCGTGACAGGCGACGTGCTGGAAATGGTCGTGTCGCGCGTGCCCTTGTATTGAAGCGTGGGAAACACGCCGTCTTGAAACGCGACCGTCACAGGCTGAACGGGATCCTCGACAGTGATCAGCACGTCGTCTACCCCCGCGAGTTGACCATCGAAAGCCCTAAGCCGCAGCACGTACTGTCCCGGCGCGCTAAACTGGACGGTCGTGGCGAGTGCGGTTGCATTAGCAAAGGTGGCTGTCCCCGGACCGGTGAGCTTGGTCCAGTTAATTGACAGATTTCCGGGCGTGGTCGGTAGTCCGTCGTCGGTGGCGGTTCCGGCGAGCGACACGGTTGTGCCGAGCATAACCGTTTGGTCGGGACCGGCATTGACGACCGGTGCCGCGCTGGTCTGCGGACTAGGCCCAGGAGCGCTCGCAGAAGGAGCCGCAAAAAATGGCAACGGCGTGTTCATGCCGCTCATTGCGATCACGCTGTCGCCCCGCCAGTCGATGGTGATCGACCGGCCATTGACCACGTCGGTCGTCCGCACGGTGGCCAGCGGCATGGCGACGTAGAACGACGTGCCGACTTGCGGCTGAGAAATTATTACGTGGTCGCTGCCGATGGCAAACTGCAACCCTTGCTGCGTGAGGCTGGCTGCGATGGCCGCTCGATCGGCCCAAGTCGGGATTCGCAATCGCACGTCGCCCGCTACTTTGGTCGTGACGGTGAGCCGATCTCCCGCGGGGTAAGGGCTGGCGATGTCGATCAGCGAGTCGCTGAAGTCGAACAGCAGATTGATCTCATGCACGCCGTTATTCAGCCGGTGGATGGCGTCCTTGATGACTGCCAGCGTGGCCACGGCCCCCGCGGTGATATCGACGTGATACCCGCCCGTGGCCGATGGATTGCGCGTGGCGACATGGCCATACGGCGCGGGGAAACCGAAGGCACCGTACACCCGCTGCTGGATATTGCGCTGGCCGTCGTTGGCCGGGTTGGAGTTGGGAACGACAAAGCTGGTGTCCAGAAGTTGCGACGGCAACACGTGGCCGCGGGTGAATCGCTCCACGTCTTGGTAATACTCGGTCCAACCCCACTCGGCGAAGTTGAGCGCCGTTTCGACCAACTCGGCGGTGTTGTTGACCTCGCCCACGTCGCTGTTTTGATGGATGAACTCGGGAACCCAACCGGTGGCGTTGAACCCCGCTCCGCGCAACGCTTCGTACCGCACGCGAACCCGCTCCATCATGTCGGCATCGCCCAGCGCCAGCGCCAGCCGGCTGTAGGCGTTCATCTCCGCCGTGACCTCGAACATATGCGTGAAGGTGTTGATCGGCACCTGGCCCGGATTCAGCGGAAAGCTTTGGTAGAAGGCATGGTCGCGCAGCTCTTTGGCCAGCTCCAGCGAAGGTTGATGGCCCGTGGCTTCGTAGTACTTCACCAACTCGTGAATCAGGAACGGGTTCGACCAGGTTTTCCAAATGTTGCTCCAATTGGGCTTGATTTCGGTGCTGATGTTGCCGGTCCAAACGTCGCCACCTTGGAGACCGAGTTGCTGGCGAAAGGTCTCCCAGTTGTAGGTTCGCTGGCCGCCGATTTCACCGCCGCCGTAGACGTAATACTTTCGGATGTTGTGTACCGACACCTCGAACACATGG
>JBGSYU010000570.1:0-2443 GCA_041750715.1 Lacipirellula sp. | reverse complement strand
TGCCCGGCGTCGGTCGGCGCCTCGACAGGCTCCTCCGCGGCGGGCGGTTCATCCGTGTCGGCGGGTTCGTTGCCGAACTCGCCGAACGGGTTTTCTTGCGCCGACGCGTAGCCGGCAAGCGGCATCAACAGGGCCACCGCGAGTATCGCGGTGAGCGAGCCCCGGAGGGGCGACGTAATGTAGCCAGGGGCGTGAGCCCCTGGAATCGCCGGCGCGGTGACGCTAAGCCCCGGTAGGGGCGGCATCATTCCGAAATCGTCGAACCATGCCGCCCCGCTGGGGCTTGAGGCCTCTAACGGGTTCGCTAACCAGGGGCTTGCGCCCCTGGCTACACGACTTCGCCCCGCTGGGGCTGATGGCGTTTGCATAACGAACCTGCGACACGTTGCTACATCTTCAATCGATCTTTCCACGCCGCAACTTGCTTGGCGACCTCTGCCGGCGCCGTCGACCCCTCGCTGCTGAACGCCATCACGGCTTGCTCGACGCCGAGGACTTCGTACACGCTCTCGTCGAGCGACGGGTGGGCCGCCTGGAATTCGGCCAGCTCGAGCTTGGCCAGCGGCAAGTCGCGCTTCATCGCCGAGGCGACGAGCTTGCCGATGATCTCGTGGGCCGTGCGCTGCGGGACGCCGCGCTTGATGAGGTGCTCCATCAACGTCGTGGCGTCGAGGTAGCCGCGCTCTAGCCGTTCGTGAATCGCCGGGCGATTCAGCTCGGCGCCGGTCACCACGGCGGCGGCCAGGTCGAGGCACGCTTCGACTGTGTCGGCCGAATCGAACACCCGCGGTTTGTCCTCTTGCAGATCGCGGTTGTAGGCCAGCGGCAGGCCCTTCACCAGCACCAACAGGGCGGTGAGGTTGCCGACCACGCGGGCCGTTTTGCCGCGGATGAGTTCAAGCACGTCGGGGTTGATCTTCTGCGGCATGATCGACGAGCCGGTGCAAAAAATCTGCGGCAGTCGCAGGAAGCGGAACTCGACGGTAGACCACAAAATCCACTCTTCGGCCCAGGTGCTGAGGTGCTCGGCGACTAACGTCAGCGCAAAGGCGAACTCGATCGCGTAGTCGCGGTCGCTGGAGGAATCGAGACTGTTGGCCACGACGCCTTCAAAGCCCAATTGCTCCGCGACGTGGCGACGATCAATCGGGATCGTGGTGCCGGCGAGTGCGGCGGCGCCCAGCGGCAGTTGGTTCACGCGGCGACGGCAATCGGCCAGCCGATCGCGGTCGCGCTGGAATTTTTCCACATAGGCCAGCCAGTAGTGATTCGCCAGCACCGGCTGGGCCCGCTGCATGTGCGTGTAGCCGGGCAGGATGATGCCGTGGTCGCGGTCGCAGCGGTCGACCAGCGCCCGTTGAACGCCTGCGAGCAGCAGATCGGTGCGGTCAATCGCGTCGCGAATCCAGAGCCGGAAATCGGTCGAGACCTGGTCGTTCCGGCTGCGGCCGGTGTGCAGCTTGCGGCCGACGTCGCCGATGCGGTCGATGAGGGACCGCTCGATGTTCATGTGGACGTCTTCCAGGTCCTGGCGGAAGGCGAAGACGCCAGCGGCGATTTCGTCGCGGATGGCTTCGAGGCCGGCGACGATCTGATCGCGTTCGTCGGGGGTGAGCATGCCGGTGCCTGCCAGCATGCGGGCGTGGGCGATTGACGCCTGGACGTCGTGGGCGTACAAGCGGTGGTCGAAGCTCACGCTCTCGGTGAACCGCTCGACTCGCTCGTCGCTGTCGCCGTCGAAGACGCCGCCCCAAGGTTTTTGCTGCTGCTTGGCCACGTCGGGTGGAGGGTTTGAGGTAGCGTCAGCCCCGACCAAGCGTGGTCGGGGTTAGCGGAGCATTTGACGTAGCAATGCCCGGATTAATCCAACATCTTTACGGTAAACGGCTTACAGAACGGCGTCAATTGTCGGCGGCGCCAGTCGCTCAATAAATAGGCAGTGGCGGCGGGCTGGATGGAAGAAGTGCGGAATGTGCGGATGAATCGGACGCCAAGACTTCCGCTCGGATGACGAATAGGCGGACTGACCTGGGTTGAGATACCATTAACGAAGGCATGCGGGGATTTTCACTGTGATGTGGCAAGACCTCTTAACGCTGGCAGCGGCATCCGCGGACCCTTGGGCGGGATCGCCCTTCCCCGACTTCGACGCCAACCACCGGTTCGTGTTGATCCTGACACTCATCGGCTGCGCGACCGGCGTGATCATCACCCTGGCCAGCATCGTGTGGTGCGGCGTGGATGCGGCCCATCGCCGTCGGACGGAGGCCGATCTGAAACGGGAGATGCTCGACCGCGGAATGAGCGTCGACGAGGTGGTGAAGGTGATCGAAGCGGCCGCGCCGCCCGAAGATGCCACTGGGCGGTGGATTGCTAGCTGGGGCAAGTGCCGGAAGTGAGCAAGATCTTTCGTTAGCCGCGGATCAACGATCCGCCGGTGAAG
>JBGSYU010000569.1:0-1961 GCA_041750715.1 Lacipirellula sp. | reverse complement strand
CGGCTACTTTCCGCCGGTGGCCAATCCGCCGTCCAAACGGCCGATGATCACGCTGCTGAAGCAGGCCCGCGCGTATGGGCTCGGATGCGTGCTGGCGACGCAGAATCCCGTCGACCTGGACTATAAGGGTCTGTCGAACGCCGGCACGTGGTTCTTGGGGCGACTGCAAACGGAGCGGGATAAGCGGCGGGTGATTGAAGGGCTGGAAGGGGCGTCCCCAGAAGCTGGGGCGGCGTTCGATCGCGCGGGGATCGAACGGACGCTGTCGGCTTTGGATAAGCGCGTGTTTCTGATGAACAACGTCCATGCGGCGGCGCCGCGGGTGTTTCACTCCCGGTGGGCGATGTCATATTTGAGCGGGCCGCTGACGCGGACTCAGCTTGGCACGCTGATGGCGGATCGCAAGGCGGCCGCGAACCTAAGGTCACGGGAGGGCAAGGCTCCCGCCGAGCTGAAGACGCCGCAACGGCCCGGCGATTTGCGACGCGACTCCCGGCCAGAGGACGGGGCTACGATGCGCCCCGCGGTGACGGCAGAGATCACGCAACGATATTGGCCCGTGGATGCGGAATCGGCGCCCAAGGATGGAGAGCGACTTTGCTACCGCCCTGCCCTGCTCGGCGTGGGGCGACTGCATTTTGTCAAGGCGACCGATGAGATCGACGTCTGGCAAGAGATAACGGCCATGCAGCCGGTGCATGGCGAGCTGCCGAAGCCGCCGTGGACTTCTGCGATGCTGTTCGACCGAAAGCCGCTCTTGGCCGAAACCGGCGGCGCCGGCGCGTCGTATGGCGACTTGCCGAGCGAGCTGGCGCAGATGAAGAACTATCGTCGCTGGGATAACGACCTGGCCGATCATTTATACCAGGGGCAGCGGCTGACGATTTGGCGATGCGCCGATCTCGGCGAGCGATCGACGCCGGGCGAAGCCGAAGCGGAGTTCCGCGCTCGCACCGCCGAGTCGGCCCGCCGGCAGCGTGACGCCCGGCGCGACCAGGTCATGCAAAAACACGCGGTGCGGATCAAGCGGCAAGAGGATCACCTCGCCCGGGCCGAAGCTAAGGTGGCCGAGCAGAAATCGCAGTTCTGGGTACGGCTGCTGGAGGCGGTGGGTCGGTTTGTTGAAATCGTCACGATGGCCGTGCTGGGGCGACGTTCGCGAAAACACATCTCCACCTCGGCCGGCGCTTTGATGCGCGAGCGAAATCAGCAGTCTCGGGCGCAGGAACAATTGGACGAAGCGAAGTCGGCCCTGGATGTGGAACGCGCCGCGGAGCAGGAGGAACTGGACCAAATCGACGCGGCTTTACACCCCGATCGACTCACGCTGGAAAAGATTGAAGTGCCGCCGCGCAAGAGCGATATTGCCGTCGATGAAGTGCTGTTGGTGTGGGTGCCGTGGTGGGTGGCTGACGCGGGCAGTGCAGCGCGGCCGGCGTATTGAGTGTTCACAAAAACTAACTATACAGATTGCAACCGCTTATAAACGCTAATCGACGCTAATGAAGGCAGAATTATTAGCGTTCATTAGCGTCGATTAGCGGTTCACTCCCCTAGCGGTGACCCTTCTATGAGTGGAGAGGTAATTAGGAATAGCAACCATGTCTGAACGCGAACGTTGGATCGTTTACCCGCTGTTGTTCTTCGCATTGGGCGCGGCGCTCCGCGACAAGTTCACGCATGAGGTTCGCACCGATCGGTTGCAGGCGGGGCAAATCGTGTGCGAGGAGTTGTTGGTGACCGACTCGGAGAAGCCCGACCGAGTGGTCGCGAAGCTTACCTCGAATGCGCCGCAGCGCAATCAGCCCAGCGCCGATCGGTTCGGCGTGTTCGTGCTCATCGACAGCGAAGGGAAGGAGCTGTGCGGGGTGACGAACAACCAACTGCAAGTGAACCAGATCTCCTGCAGGAACGTGATCAGCCAGGCAGTGACGGTCGTCGATCCGCTGAATCCCGCGAAG
>JBGSYU010000568.1:0-1900 GCA_041750715.1 Lacipirellula sp. | reverse complement strand
GCGACGGACTATAAGTTCTCCGCGGACGATCACCAGTTGCTTGAAGCCGTCCAACGCGGGTGCTTTCAGTATCTTTGGAACGAAGTCGACGCGAAAACCGGACTGGTCAAGGACCGCAGGCGCGCGGACGTTTGCAGTCTTGCCGGCGTCGGTTTTCAGCTTTCGTCGCTGCCGATCGGCATTGAACGTGGGTGGATTACGCGACAGCAGGGATACGATCGCGCACTGAGCGTGCTGCGGACGCTCAGCAGCCGGGACGACAACCGAAAGTTCGGCGTGTTTCTCCACTTCGTCGACTTGGAGACTGGCGGCATTCTGGATGGCACTCGCTCAGAGCAGGCGAGCACCGTGGACCACGCGTTGTTTCTGGCCGGATCGCTGCCGGCGGCGGAGTATTTCGGCGGCGAGGTGGCGGCGATCGTCGATCGGCTGGTTCGAGAAACAAACTGGAAGGCGTTCGACGTCTCGATAAACGGCTTCATCTCCTTCGGATGGAAACCGGAGCAGGCCGACCTTGCGGGCGGGGGAGAGTTCGTCTCGTGGGACTGGCATTTCGCCAGCGATGAGGAATTGCTGGTGTACTTCCTAGCGTGCGGGGCGCCGAGGGACGACGTCGCGGGCACGCCGCGGGACTATTACCGGCTAGAGCGAAACGTCAAGCGGCACGGCCAGATGGATCCGTTCGTCACGTCGTGGAACGGCTCGATGTTCACCTACTTCTTCGCCCACTGCTGGATCGACTATCGCAGTCTGGCGGCGGACGATCCCGGTAAGTTCGACGTGGAGAACCCGCGGGTCGACTGGTTTGAGAACTCGCGGCGCGCGACGCTTACCCATCGCCAGCGGTGCGTCGAAGCGTCCGACCGGTTCGCCACGCTAGGCGAGAATCGCTGGGGGTTCGCGCCTAGCACGGGGCTGAACGCGGAGGGCGACGACTCGTACCTGGTGCAGTCGCTACGGCCGAATATTGTGGACGAAGACGTGTGGGATAGCGGCACGGTAGCGCCCTATGCCGCCGGTTCGGCGATTATGTTCACGCCGGCCGAAAGCCTGGCGGCCCTCCGTGCGTTTCGAGCGCTGAAGGACGAGCGCGGCGAGCCATTGGTTTGGCGCGATCCCGCCGCGGGCGGCTATGGACTAGCCGACAGTTTCAATCTCGATCAGAAGCACGTGAGCGACGATCACGTTGCAATCGACGCGGGGCCAATGCTGCTGGCGATCGAAAATGTTCGGTCGAGGCTAATCTGGCGGCTGTTCATGCGGCACGCTACTGCGCGGCGGGCGGTTGAGCGGCTGCGGCTTGAGCCGTTCGACGACGTAAACGCCGATTAGCGACGGTTCAGCATCATTATATTGTCGTACCGCGCGAAATGTCATTCTGAGCGAAGCGAAGAATCTAGAATCACGCTCGCCTCCTTCGCTCCGCTTAGGGACGCCTCTCGCGGAGCGAGAGGGCTACAATCGGAAGGGGGATAAAAAAAGGGTCTCCCGCCAACGGCGGAAGACCCTTTCCTCGTTAAACGCGTCGTGTAGGACTTAGCGCCGACGAATGGCGACCAAACCCATCAGGGCCACGATGCCCAAGGCCACGGTGGCTGGCTCGGGAATCGGCGTAAAGGTGACATCGTTAAACGTCGCCAAGGTGAAATCGGCGGGGTTAAGGATGTCACTAGGACCCTTATTAGGACCCTGCGCGTAAACTCCCAGGCTGTAATCGAGATATCCGGCCTCGAGATTCGTAATCAACAGCGGGCCGCTACTCCCCGACACGATGCCGTCATCGTAGGAATACTCGAGGAAGTTCGGCGCTCCGCCGGCGCCGTCGCCGCCGCTAGTCATCGTCATCGTCAGTTTCATCGGCGTGCCGGGAGTATAAGTGTCGGGGGCGAGATAAAAGGGT
>JBGSYU010000567.1:0-6988 GCA_041750715.1 Lacipirellula sp. | reverse complement strand
GCGATGCCCTGACTCTCGACAAAGGGCCATGTGTAGACGACCCAATTGCGGCGCGGATTGTTTCGATTCGGCTCTGGCAGGGAACCCGTGGCGTCGTGCATGTTCTGCATCGCCAAGCCCCATTGCCGGATGTGGTTTTGGCACGTCATCCGCCGGCCAGCTTCGCGGGCTGCTTGCACGGCCGGTAGCAGCAGAGCCACCAAGACGCCGATAATGGCGATGACGACGAGCAATTCGACCAGTGTAAACGCGCGCGGTCGGACGATGCGAACTATGCTCATGGGTCGGTGCTCGTCAATGAATCTAACGCGAATCTAACGCTAAGCCGCTTCCGTGGCGGCGAGACTAGGTAGCTATCAACCCCAACATTGTACCGCGCCTCCACATTCGGCGAGCTAGCATTTTTGCGCACTTGCACCTGTAAATTGCGGCGTGATCGCGCGTCTTACAAGGCGTTGGGGAAACTTTGAACCAAGGCCGTCCCGCGGTCCGATAACTGGTTTATCCAGCAAACTCTGCCGCCGCGCTCGTCGCTACGGCGACGCGGCATTCGGCCAGGCGGCGGTAGCGGCGCCATCGTCCTCTTTTTCTTGAAGGAAGCGTTTTCCCATGAATCTTCATCCCAAGGTAAGGCCCCTGTGGCAGCGGGCTATCGCCTTGCCCGTGCTGTCGTTGCTGATGGCTTACAAGGCCTCGCATCTGCCGACGTTTTTCCTACCTCGCGACATTCGCAACATCATTCGCCACTGGGACTACCGCGTCTTCTGGGTGCTGATCAGCTCGGGACTGACCCGCGCGTACATCGACCAACCGTGCGAATTCAAAGTCCCGGCGGATTGCTCGCCGAAGGTGGTCGTCGAACCGAAATGGCGGCTTACCGAAAAGCAGCTCCGCGGCTTCTACGAAGACGGCTTCATCGGTCCGCTCGACGCGTTTTCGCGCGAGGAGATGGCCGACTTCCGCAAGGACATGATCGAGGCGGAAACCTCCACGTCGAAGACGTATAACTTCGTGACGCCGCGCGACCGGCACTTCGAGATGCCGCGACTGTGGGGCTACATGAAGCATCCGGCGATTTCCGAGCGGTTGGCCCAAATTCTTGGCCCGGATCTGAACGTCTGGCGGACGCAGATGTTCCACAAGCCGCCCAAGGCGCCGGCCATTCAGTTCCATCAGGCCAGCACGTTCATGGTCGAGGACTACCAGGTGCCGGCGCTGCATCCGAAAAATCGCAACGAAATCTTCCAGCTCACCGTGTGGATCGCCGTCGACGACGCAACGCATGAAAACGGCTGCCTCGACTTCGTCCGCGGGTCGCATAACCGGATGAACACGATCAAGTTCGGCGGCGAAGAGGGCTTCTACAACGCGGCGTACTCGCTGGAGTACGATCGCGACCCCGGCCGCGTCGTTCGCGTGCCCTGTAAATCGGGGCAGTTCATCATTTTTATGGAGCGGTGCATCCACGGCTCCGCCGCGAACACCACCGACCGGCACCGCCTGGCGTTCAATCTGCGGGCCGTTCCGACGAACGTCGCCGTCTACCCAGGCGTGAAGAAGTACCGCAGCGTCTACAACGGCGGCAAGTACTTCCTCGACAACTGGGGCTTGGTGCAGCTCAGCGGCGAAGACCGATACAAGCTCAGCCGCACGCGCGAGCTGGCCGATCCGCAATACGACGATCGGGGGCTGCCGCTGCGTAAGGCGGCGTAGGGGAATTGCTCCTCTCCCCTTCGGGGAGAGGCTGGGTGAGGGGTTGCTCAAATAGAGACTGAAATCCCTCCCCTAGCCCCTCCCTTCGAGGGAGGGGGATCGTCTGCCGCTTCGTGCCGGGGGGCCACTAGCAGCAATGCGTCGCATCCGTGGAAAAACTGCGCTCGTCACGGGCGCCGCGTCGGGCATTGGTCGTGCGATCTCGCTCCGCTTGGCGGACGAGGGCGCGCGACTCTACTTGCTCGATATCAACGCCGTAGAGCTGGCCAAGGTGGTTGCGGAAGCGAAGCGCCGCGGCGTCGACGCCGTGGGCCGCCAATGCGACCTGAGCCAGCGCTCGCAGATCACCGCGGCGGTTCACCACTTGCTCGATCGACTCGGCGGCGTCGATCTGTTGGTCAACAACGCCGGCGTCACCTACTACGGCAAGAGTTGCGGAATGGCCGCCGAGCATTGGGACCGATTGCTGGCGATCAACTTGCTCGCTCCGATCCAACTGACGCTCGAATTGCTGCCGACGCTGCTGTCGCGCGACGAAGCCCACATTCTCAATGTCGCCAGCATCTGCGGATTGGTGGGTTTGGAGCGCGTCGCGGCCTACAGCACCAGCAAGTTCGGCTTGGTCGGTTTCAGCGAGTCGCTGCGGGCGGAGTTCTGGCGGCAGCGTTTGGGCGTCACCGCGCTGTGCCCGGGCTTCGTCGATACGAATCTCTTCTCCGCAGCGGCGCGGGGCGCCGACGTGAAAGCGAACAAAACGCCGCCGCGATGGATGCTGGCCACGCCCGAGCTTATCGCCAATCGCGCTATACGCGCCATTTATCGCAATCGAGGCCTGGTTGTCATTCAACCGTACGCGCGGGTGCTCCACCTACTCAAGCGCTGGGCGCCGGGCCTTCTGGAATTGCCGTACCGGCTGCAACGCCGTAAACGGCCAACCGTGACGCCCGCCTCGAACGAGCCTCAGCGCCGCGCCGCCTGATCGATTCGGGCGTTTGCCGCCGACTTCCGTGCGGTGATTCGGACGTTTCGGTAGTGATACCGTTTGCTCAAGCACGGTTCGTGTCATTCTGAGGTACTCCGAAGAATCTGGCCTGACCCTTCGGATTACCTCAGGGTGACGGGCAAATGGTATCAATACCGACGTTTCAAGCGGCTTTTAGGCGCCGGCGATGGCGGTTAGAATGGCGACACGTCTTTTCGCCAATACTCCTAATCGGGAATTCGTCGCCATGGCTTATCGATTGAGAGCCACTGATACGCTCGCCTTTTGCCTCTCTCTGTTAATTGCCGCAACCGTTGCTTACGCTCAGCAAACGGCCGTCGCGCCCGCGGAAAAGTCGGCGACGAAAGCCGAGCTTTCGCTCGCGTCAATTTTTTCCGACCACATGGTGCTCCAGCGAGACATGAAGCTGCCCATCTGGGGCAAGGCGGCGCCGGGAGCGAAAATCGCGGTGCAGCTCGGCGAGACGAAGGCCGACGCCACCGCCGACGAAAATGGCGAGTGGCGCGTGAGCGTTGGTCCGTTGAAGGCCGGAGGCGCTCCTCTCGAACTGAACGTCACCGCCGGCGACGAGTCGGTTCAAATGGGCGACATCCTCGTCGGCGAAGTCTGGATTGCGTCTGGACAGTCCAACATGCAATGGCCAGTTTCCGCCTCCAACGACAAAGACAAAGAAATTGCCGAAGCCAATTGGCCGCGGATTCGCATCATCGACGTGCCCCGCGTGACGGCCGACGAACCTTCAAGCTCGTTCGAGACCAAGGGATGGCAGCCGGTGTCGCCGGAAACAATTGGCGAGTTCTCGGCGGTGGCGTATTTCTTCGGTCGCGATCTGCACGAGCAACTCGACGTGCCGATCGGGCTGATCGGCTGCAATTGGGGCGGCACGCCGATGGAGGCGTGGACCAGTCGCGATGCGCTGCAGTCGAGCGAAACGTTCGAAGCCGCAACGGCCGATAGCTTCGCTCCGCCGGCGACGACGGAAGTGGCCGAGCAACGCAAGGCGATGGCGCCTCACCTGCCGGCGCGGTTGTCGAACGGCATGCTCTCCGCGGTCATCCCCTACGGCATCCGCGGCGCCATTTGGTATCAGGGCGAGAGCAATGCGGGGCGTCATCAGCAATATGCCGAGCTGTCTAAACTGATGATTACCGACTGGCGAACCCGATGGGCTCAGGGCGACTTCCCCTTCCTACTGGTACAACTGGCCGCCTACGAGCCAGGAGGTGCCACTTGGCCGCCGCTGCGCGAAGCGCAGGCTGAAACGCTCGAACTTCCTAACACCGGCATGGCGGTGGCCATCGACGTTGGCGATCGGACCGATATTCATCCGGAGGATAAGCAGACTATCGGAAAACGGCTGGCGCTGGCCGCACGACGCATCGCCTACGGCGAGAATATCGTTCACACTGGCCCCTCGTTCAAAAAAATGGAGGTGAAGAACGGTGAGGCGCGGCTATCGTTCGACAGCGTTGGCGGGGGCCTTGAAGCCAACGGCGACCTCCGCGGCTTTGAGATCGCCGGAGCCGACGGCGCCTTCGTAGCCGCGAAGGCTGCGATTGACGGCGAGCAGATTGTAGTTTCGAGCGACGTGGTGGCCGACCCGAAAGTGGTCCGCTACAACTGGGCCGCGTTCCCCGATGGCAATCTTTATAATGCGGAAGGCCTTCCGGCCGTGCCCTTCCGCACCAGCAAGCTAGAACCGTCGCCGAAAGCGGCGCCGCAGCCCGCCGCAGCGGCGCCTGTGAGCGTGCCGGCAGCGCAATGAATCCTTCCGGCCCCCTCCCCCTTGTGGGGAGGGCTGGGGAGGGCTGGGGAGGGGGTTGAAGTGGGCGCCCGCTATGTATCCCCGGTCGCTTCGCCAGAAATAACGCCCTGCGCTCGGGCAACTCCGGGTCGCCCGTGCTCGGTTGTGCCCCTCCCCGCAAGGGAGAGGGGAACTGAGGGCGCATCGATGATGTGCGCCCCGCAGGCGGGTTTGGTGACGAATGCGGTGGCGTCGATGCCTGTGCGCTCTCGATACGCATCGCCAAGTCGCGCCGCGATTTCACGTTCTCGTCCGCTGCGAACCAGCGCCACGATGCAGCCGCCAAAGCCGCCGCCGGTCATGCGGGCCCCGATGACGCCGCCCGCAGCGCCCAGTTCGTTCGCCAGTTCCACCAGCAGGTCCAGCTCGGCGCAGCTCACTTCGTAGTCGTCGCGAAGCGACGCGTGGCTGGCAACCATCAGTTCGCCCACCAGCGGCCACTCGCCGGCCCGGAGCGCGCGAGCCGCTTGAAGCGTGCGCTGAATCTCGCCGACCACATGTCGCGCCCGCCGATAAAGCAGAGGAGCGAGTTGCCCCTTCGCGGCCTCCAATTGGGCTAACGTTACATCCCGCAGCGCCGCCACGCCCAGCCGCCTGGCCGCCTGCTCGCATTGGGCGCGCCGCTCGGGGTATTCGCTGCCGGTGAGCTCGTGTTTAACGTTCGTGTTGATCACCAGCACCGCAACGCTCGGATCGTCCAGCGGAACGAGCTCCGCAGTTTCGCTACGGCAGTCGATCAGCAGCAACTTTCCCGCCGCGCCGAGCGCCGAGCTGAACTGGTCCATGATGCCGCAAGGCATGCCGGCGTAGACGTGCTCTGCCCTCTGGCAGAGACGCGCTTTATCGACGGGGTCGAGAACGTGGCCTGTGACCGCCTCAAGCAGGGTGGCGGTCGCCACCTCAAGCGCCGCGCTACTGGATAGCCCGCCGCCCAGCGGCACCTTCGAATCGATTAGCAGGTCGAGCGATCCGGGCGACATCCCTCGCTCCTGACAGCCCGCCACCACGCCGCGGATGTAGCTCGTCCAATCTTTTCGATCCGGTTCGAGCTGATCCAACCGGAATTCGGCGACTTCGTTGAGGAGCGCACTGTGGACGAGCACTCTCCGATCGTCGTCGTTCGCCTCGGGCCGTCCGCCTGCCACGACGACGTACCGCTCGATCGCCAGCGGAAACACAAACCCCGCGTTGTAGTCGGTATGCTCGCCAATGAGATTCACCCGCCCGGGCGCCGCGGCGACCCACTGCGCGGGCCGCCCGAAAGTTTCCTCATACCGCCGCCTGACGCCCGACACCTGATCGCCGAGCGACGGGGAGAGGAAGTCGTCGCCAACGGCAAGATCGGCGTTCGGTTTCATGCGCGACTCGGGAGATGATATTCATTCGTCGATCGCCTATCGTAATCGACGCAATAGCGGCTCACAATGCACCGCCGCTGCAACCGGGAGGAGTGCAAAGTCCCGCGCGCACGGTCATTCTGAGGTACTATGAAGAATCTGGCCGGACCCCTCGGAATACCTCGGGGTGACAGGGCTAAGGGTATTAATGGATATCACTACCCCCTTCGCCCAACGCAGGGCCGATCAGTTATTCAAGTGGAGTAACGTGGGGTGGCACGCCCTGAGGTACTCCGAAGGGCGTGGAACGGGGCAATTCGCTTCACCACGCCCATCGGAGTACCTCTGAGCGGGCCACCCCGTCTCGCCTAGCTTGAACAACCGATCGGCCCTGTCGCCCAACGCTGCGGCCTGGACGGGAGCGGCGGCCGATGATACCTTGGTAGGTTCCCGCCAAGAAGTTACACCTGCATGGGGCCGGCGGGTTCCCCCTATGCGAACGATGACGAAAGGCGCTTTCTACGTGGTTAAGTTGACATTGCGCGACAAAGAGACGGCCCAAGAAGCGGTCCGTCGGTTTCGGAAGCTGGTGGAGCGTAGCGGCATCAAGAAGGAAATCCGCGTTCGCGAATTCTACGAGAAGCCCAGCGAAACCAAGCGCCGTGCGCGGCTACGCGCCGAGCGTCGCGGTCGACGCGATCGCTTGATGATGGTGGTGTAAAAACGCAATCGTCGGGACCACTCGCCAGGGGTCATCCTGAGTGTAGCGAAGGATCTAGCGTAACGGCAGATCCTTCGCTTCGCTCAGAATGACGCGCACGTTCAGAATGACGCGCACGTTGGCCCCGCGTTAGAAACCAATAAACAGGGCCAGGCGCTTTTCAAGCGCCTGGCCCTGATTTTCGTTGACGGTTGGATTCAGGTTCTAACCTAGAACGCAATCTCCGCGCGGGCGAAGAAGCCGTTCCAGCCCAGGATGTTCGCATCGTCGAAGTGCGAAAGCTGGAACTGGTTGAACTCGTACGTCGGGCTCATGCCCAGGTCGTGCCACGCGGCCCAGAAGTACCCGGCCGACAGCGTTGCGTGCCGACCCAGGTGGGCGGAACCGCCCAGCTCGATTTCGGTGACGGG
>JBGSYU010000566.1:0-12323 GCA_041750715.1 Lacipirellula sp. | reverse complement strand
GAGGTGCGTCGCCCAGACGGGGCTCCCCTCGGCGTTGGTCGCCGCGACGATGACTCCGGGGCGCCCCGCTGGCCGGCGGGCGTGAATCAACAGCTCGCCCGCGGCTTGCAGGGGATAGTCGAACGCGTCGCCGCGATAGGTGCGATCGAGACTCTTTACGGGCCGTTGATTGCCGGTCGGCAGGATCGCCAGCTTGGTAAGCTGCTCGCCGGCGACCCACAAATGGCCTTTGTGGAACAGAGCGAACTGCGCGAGCGGCTGCTGATCCTGCGGTTCGCGTCCGGCGAGCACCGTCAGCGCGGACTTGTCTGTAGCGCCGCTGGCCTCGAACACGGCGGCCTGGCCGAGCGTAGTGATGGCCGCGACGCGGCGACCGGATACTTGCAGGGGCGTGAGCACCAAGCCGGAGAGGCGATGGCTGGCGGCTTCACCCGCGACGACGCCTTGGTCGTTAACCGACAAGGCTCGGATGAGGCAGGTTTCCGCGCCCGAGTTATCGGCGACGAGAACTTTGTTGAGCGCGACGACCGGCGGCGTCGCCACGCCGCCGGCGGAATGCCCCAAGTAATGAACGCCGAGGCACGAGAGGTCAGCCGCGGAAAGCGTGTAGAGATTGGAATGCTCGCCGAGCACGTAGATGCGGTCGCCGCGCTCGCTCGCCACCGGGGATGATCGCAGCGGCTGGCTAAACGGCACGTTTCCGAGCAGCTCGCCGGTAGTGTGATTCAGAACGTACAGCTTTCCCGCGTCGCTGGCGACGAGCAAACGTTCACCGGCCAGCGTGGGGGTCGCCAGCTTTCCATCGAGGGGGATTCGCCAGACGAGTTTGCCGGTCGCGCTGCTGAGGCAAACGAGCTCGCTACGCTGCGTGTCGGCGGCGACGACGCGACCGTCGGGGAGCAGCTGCGGTGCGGAACCGTCGAACCCCACGAACCGCCGCCACATCAGGGCGCCGTCGCCGGTGTTCAGGGCGAACAGGCCGCCGTCGATGCGAATGGCGGTTGGAACGGCGTCGTTGTCGGCGGCGGATTCGCCGCGGCGGTCGGCAAGCGCCAGTTCTGCGACAATGGGCGTGGTCGCCGGCTCAGTCGCGGCGGGCTTTCGCTCCTCGACGAATTTGATGCCGGCTTTTTCCGCGGCGGAAATTTCCAGCACTTTCGCGGCGAGCGCTTCGTCGTTGACGAGCACGGGATGGTTGGTCAGCAGCGTGGCCCGGATGGCCAGGGCGCCCGCCGGCTCACCGCGCTTGATGGCTTCGTCCATCGCTACGATCGCCGCCGCCAAATCCGCATCGCGCTGCTCGCGTAACTCGATTCGCTTCAACGCGCCGCGGACCTCCTCGAGCTTGCTGTCGAGCCGCAGCTTCGGCGGCACGTATTTGGTATTCGACGCGATTTCGAGCACCGTGTTTAGTTGGGCCAGGCGCTGCTTCGCGACGTCGGCGTCGGCGGCGGTTTCCGCTTGTTCGACCAGTCCGCTAGCGATGTTGGTAATCAACGAGGAAAGCTCGCGTTTGGCGGCGGACAGGCCGTCGGGATCGTCGGCGTCGGAGATGAAGGCCGGCTCGTTCTCGATGGCGCCGATGACTTCGGGAGCCATGTCGGCGGCGCCGGCGAAGTTTCGGCTTTCGGCCGCCTCCCACAAGGGAGACATGGCCTTGCGGACTTTGGCGAAACTGGTGCTTTGATGTCCGGAGTGCTTGTCGACGAAGGCTTCGTACAAATCGCTGGCCTGCGCGTAGTTGCCGCGCTCGAAGGCGTCGTTGGCCAGCTTCAACGCCTTGTCCGCGGTTTCGCGGAAGACGAGAAACCAGAGGACGAGGCTGGCGACGATCAGCACCGCCAAGCCGCCGCCGCCGAAGAGCAGCAGCGGCGAATCCCACTCGCTCGCGCCGGGCGACTTCGCGAGACGCTTGGGCTTCTTCTTGTCGCCCTTTTTGCGTTTTCGCTCGGGGGCGCGAAGCCGGCTGCCGGGCGCCGCGCGGGCGACTTCCACGGCCGCGTCGTCCATGGGATCGAGCGGCACGACGTCGTCGTCATCGCCGCCCATTAACGGAGCGGCGGCGAGCGGGGAGAATAAATCGTCGTCGAACGTTGGGCGCGACGCTTTAGTTTCGGCGGAAGGCTTCGTCGGCTCGACCGGCGCGGCGACTTCGACTGGCGCCGCCGGTTTCGAGCGAGTAGGTTTCGACGCCGGCGTGTCATCGACGTCGGCCAACGGCGTTAAGCCCAAGATGCTGGACTCGCTCTTGTCGCTGACGACGATCGTCGTCTCCAACAGTTCCTTCGCTTGCTCGCGGGAGACGTACTCCTTCTTGACGAGATATTTAAGGATCGACTTCGGCGTGATGCGGTCATCGCCCTGCTCGCGTTTGGCGCGCAATTGCCGGATGACGCTGGATGCGACGAGCTGACGCTGCTCGAGGAGATCGATAAAAGAGTCGGTCGTCATGATACGTGTCTCGACAGTATACGTGTCTCGACAGTCATCCTGAGCAAAGCGAAGGATCTAGCGAAGCTCTAGATTCTTCGCTCCGCTCAGAATGACCGCTTCTTGCTACGGCTAATTGAAAACGCGCTTTAGAAATACTTTTGGTCGATAACCACGAACTTGTAACCTTCCGGGCCTTTTACGACGGTGAATATCGTCTCGCGAATTTTGTTGGCGTCGCCGGACTTGTTCCGCGCGGCTTCTAGGGGGTAAAGGGTTTGCTCGACGGCGAAGGGGAAAAAGAGCAAGGCGATGCGACCTGCACCAGCCGTTCCGGCTTGCCGCGCGAGTTGATTGGTCAAGGCGGGCATGGGTCCGTCGGCGGGTAGCGTCTGGCCCCAGGCGTTGTAGTCCTTGGGGTCGGCGACTTCGACGTTCGGGCTGCCGTCGGCGAAGTCCCAGGCGACGTGGACTTTGTTGTCGCGACCCAGCACCCCCACGCGAACGCCGTACTGATCGAGCCACGCCGAGAAGTCACCTAGCGATTGCGGCTCGAAGCGAATCTTCCACCGCTGCCACCGGGGTACGCGCTCGATGACGCCGTCGCCGCCGGGGCCGGGTTGGCGCGCATCGCCGAGGCCGCTGCCTCGGCCCGCCTTCTCGGCCGTGCCTTGAATCGCTTGCTCGGAAACGAGGGCATCTCCGAGTATCGCCGTAGTCGATGCGACGGCGGAAAGCGTATCTTGCAGCGCCGGCTCGGAAAGCTCCGGAGCGTCTTCGATGCCGGGCGGCTCGGGGTCGTCGGAGACGCCGCCGTTGCCGGTGGGGCTGCTGGCCTCCATCGGCACGAAGGCGATGGGCTCCGTGGCTTCACCGCCAAATTTGTCGGCGAAAAAGATGACGGCCAGGCCCGCGAACGCGGTTCCAAAAATCACCAAGAGCGCGATGACGATCGTCGCCGCTCGCTCGTAGCGGCTCACGCTGAGCGGGCTGCGGAAGCGCGCCTCGGACTCGGTCGAATTATGCGGCTCGATTGCGGAGGACATGGTTGTGGCGCCGGCGCGACGCGAACGGATTATTTCCAAGCTAGGTCGACGATCGGAAATCCCTCCCCTAGCCCCTCCCTTCGAGGGAGGGGGATCTGCCGAACCCACTCCATCGTACTCAAGGCAGCGCAGCGGCGTCAGGTCGCACGGCTCGATACCAGGCTTTCCAGCGCTCGATCGCGGCGACACGCTCGGGCTCCTCAAAATTATCGGGCGGTCCGAAGCCCTCGAAACTGCGGCTGATCGAACGTAGGCCGTCGCGCGCTCTGCGGACGACTCGCTTGTCGGGGTCGGTGAGCGCAAAAATCAGCGTCGGCGCGTGGTCGATCTTGCGAAGCTCGGACAAAGCGCCAACGGCCAAGAGCCGCGCCCCCGCAGGACCGCTGCGGACCACTTGCTGCAGCCGCCGAGCTTGCTCCGGACCAACGTTCGTCACTTGCAAGGCGGCCGGGCTGTCAAGCAACGCTTCGAGCGATTCCGATTTGGAATCGTCGAGCATGCCGAGCAGTTCGTCGACCTCGGTTCGGTTTTGCTCGACGACGAGTTTGCCGCCGCGGAGCTGGACCTTCGATAAATCGCGGGGAAGCCCGCGCCCGCCGACGAGGGTGCCTTCGCCGAGGCTGGCGTCGATGCTTTGCTGGGTAGAGCGTAGCAAGAACAGAATGGAGAACGCCGTGGCGGCGGGGGCGCCCGCCCTGTCGTTCCAACTGCCGTCTTCCGCTTGGGTGCGTTTGAGCTTTTCAAAGCCAGCGTTGTACCAGTCCGGCGATTCGACGCGGCGGCCGCCTAAGAATTCCTCGAAGCTGTGATAACGTTCGATCGAGTACAGGTAGTAACTCTGATACTCGGGCCACTCGAGCGTAAAGTTCTTTTCATACCACGCGCGGCCGGCCTTGAGCGTTTCGGCGAGTTGTTGCGGACTGACGTCTCCGGAAGGTAGATCGGGGGCGCGAACTTTTTTCTTGACTTCTTCTTTGCGGAGGGCCGGCGGTAGGTCTTCCTGCTTGATGGCGAGCAGATCTTCGGTTTGGTTTGGCTTGAGCAGCCCCAAACTGTTGCCCAGCAGCATGGACGCGCACATGCCGGCCGCGGCCATGGAGACGCCGGGCGACTCCGACTGCTTGACCAAACTGCCGCCGCCCGGGTCGACTCCCTTATAGGCCCACACGCCCGATGGATCGCGGGTGCGCATGATCCAGCCCAAGCAACGCTGCACCGCGTCGGCTTCGGGGCTGATGCCGTGATTCATCATTTCCCAATAGGCGAGCGCGGCATACTGCGTTTGCGAGGTGTCGCCGACGGGTTCGCTGAGATAGCCGAACCCGCCGTGCGGCTTCTGGTGTTCGTTAAGCTGCTTGACGTAGGTATTGATGAGTTCGCGGTGGGCTGCGCTGTTCATCTCGGATAGGAAGATAATCGCGAGGCACTTGCCGTAGTCGTAATTCTGGGCGCGCTCGGCTTCGACCATTTCCTTGCAGGCCTGGACCGCTTCCGCGATTCGAACGTGATTATCGGACACTCCGCGTTTGTGGAAGGCCAGCGCGATCAAGCACTTGCCGCCGACGTCGCTTTGGGTCTGCTTATCGAGGTAGGCCAGACCCTTATCGATGACGGCCAGGACTTCCGGGCTCTCGGGAGTGACGGCGAGCGTCGGCGCGACGGCAGCGAGAGCGGTGCATGCGGCGACGAAGAACGCCGCTAAGCGGCTGGCAGCGGATCTACATGCCGTCCAAATCCCGGAAGCAGTCGCCCTGAGGTGCTCCGAAGGGTCCGGCCAGATTCTTCGGAGCCCCTCAGAATGACTGGGTGGGTAAGACTCTGCAATTCTCTTGGAATCGGTGGAGCGTGTCATAGCCTTCATTTTACCCGCCGGTTCCGTCGAGGGATTCCGAGACGGAAAAACGAAGGTCTTCCATGCCCGCGTCGGCGCCGGCGTCGAGAACGGTGACCAGCGATCCGTGGCTAGCGTCGGGATGGCCCATGACGATCAAGCCGGTGGGTTGAAAGTCTCGATCGCGGAGATCGCGAAGTTTCATCCGCAAATCTTGGCCGCTGAAGACTTGTTCGTCTTCGACCCAAATCGTGTCGTCGCCCTCGATGGTGACGGTGATGAAACTGGGGTCGTTGGCGACATCGGCGACGACCTGGGCGCTGGGCGCCGCGTCGGAGGTTTGCGGCGTCGGCAGTCCGATGACCGACTCCAGGGCCTGGATCGACGTTACCATGAAGAAAATCAGCAGGAAGAACACGATGTCGACCATCGCCGTCATGTCGATCAGGTCTTCATGGCTAACGCTGCTCGTGGGCACCAGTAGCGCGGCGTGATCGGACGCGGCGGCAGGAGCATCGTGCTTCACGCTCTTTTCAGTCGACGCCTTAGCCGCCGTGGGCGCCGTTACGCTCGCGCGGCATTTCGGGCAGGTGACTTCCCGCCCGGCGCGCGACGCGGGCGCCGTCAGCGAATTGCCGCACAGGGGACAGGCAAAGGTGAACGTCACTGGCCGGCGTCCTTTTCGGTGACGGCGACGTGCAGCTTGATCCCCTCGACGGCAGCCGCCGTCGAGACGCGGAAGAGCTCGCGCAGGCGCACCTTTTTCTCCGCTTTGATGAGCACGGCCGTCTTGCCGGCGGCGGAGCCTTGCTCGACGTAATCGCGGATCCGCTCATCTTGTCGTTCGACGTCGGCGATCGCTTCGCCGCTCTTGCCGTCGCCCAAATGCACCGTCACCGATTCGCCGTTGAGACTGCCGATGTGCGTGAGGATTTGCGCGGAGTCGGCGTCGAGCGCGGCAACGTGGCTGGCGGCCGGCAGGTCGACCTCGCCCAGGGCGGCGGTGAGGAACGTAACGAGGAAGTAGATGTTCATCATGAACACCAGGTCGATCATCGCGGTGATGTCGAACTCGGCGTCGTCGTGCATACTCTTGCGCTTGACCAGCAGGTCGAACGTCGGTCCGCCCAGGTCGATGCTCGCGGATTGCACGGCACTGCCTCTCGCTTAGTTTCGGAGTTTAATGGCGTCGAGCACGCGGACCAAGCCGGCTCCCAGCGAGTCCTGGAACTTGCGAATCTTGGCGTTGAGACTGGCCATCATAAAGTTAAACGGGATCGCCGTCGCCAGGCCCATCGCCGTACAGATGAGCGCGACGCTGATTTCGTCGGCAATCTGCGAGGGCTGCACTTTTTCGCCAGTGCCAATGCGGCCGAACGCCGCCATCATGCCCAGCACGGTTCCGAACAGGCCCAGGAGCGGACCGCTCTTGATGACCGTGGCCACCCAGCTCGTGCGGTATTCCAGGTCGCTCATCACGTCGCGCTGAACGACCTCGCCGACCAATTGTCGCAACTGGTCGTGCCCGACATTGCGATTGGCGACCGCGAGGTGCGTTAGCTGCGCCAGCGCTCTGGGGTCGTCGTTGCAAAGCTCTTCGACGGCTGCGTAGTCGCCCTCTTGCAGCAGCGGCATCAGCTCGTCCATGAACTCGGCCTGCTCGTCGTGACTGCTGAAACTCAATTGCTTAACGCGGCGAAACCCCAGGATGATGTGATACAGCCCCCAAAAAAAGTTGATGGTGAGGAAGCCGTAACAGGCGTCGCCCATCATTTTCGCCAGATTATTGGCATTCATGTGCGGATACCGTCGTTCGAGTGACAAATACGGCTGCTTGCCAGCCTCGACCAAGACTGCTCGCGGGGAGCGCACGACGACCGGCGCGATCGCTTAGCGCGAGCCGCCGGCTACGGGACGCCCCAAACGCACAATAGTTCCGAGGTGAGTCGCTCGCTGCGAGCGTTCGCTTACGGCCGTGAGAGGTTCACGTCCATCATGGCAGACCCTTGCCTCTAAGGGTACGGAGGGGCGTCGATTGCCGTCCGCCGAAACTGCATGGGTCCATCCTAACTGGCCCGTTTTGAGCGTGTCAAGCTATCGCGCGGCGTGCTCGTCCTGCTCCGCACGGCGGCGATAACTCGCCTTTCAGGCGTGGAAACGCGCGTTCCGAGGCCGCGTTACTCCTTGTATCCCGCTAAGGCTAGCGAGGTTAGGGCCTCGTCCCATTCGTCGACGTTGCGCTCTCGCTCATCGCCTTGCGATAAATCATCGGCAAGCGCCGGCAGCAAGTCGAATGGCGACGACACGCCACGGCCTAGCGGTTCGGAGCTGGCGACGCGACTCGTCCGGAACGCCAGCTCGTCCGACAGCCGCGCCTTTCGGAAGTGCTTCTCGAAAATGGCGTCGATCGCCAAATCTCGAGAGAAGGCGCCGGAGTTAGCCGCCGGAGCCACCGGGTTGATGGACGAGGCCAGTCGTGGAGCCGATGCGCTAAGTGTCGATTCGGAGGCGGGGGATAGCATCGCGGCGGCGGACACCGATACGCTCGTGGTGACAAAGCTGCCTACGGCGCTAGCCGCCTGCGCGGACCCGAAGTTTGCTCGCCACTGTAAGAGTCCCGCGCTTGCGTTGGAGCTTCGTTGCCAAAGAAGGTAGTCGTTTCCGTCAACGTCGCCGTCGCCGTCGAGGTTTCCCGCACCCGGCGTCGGCGCCGACGTCGCTCCCCGGCCAAAGGTCTCCTTCCAAACGCCGAAATCACCGGCGTCGACCCTGCCGTCGCGGTTGGTATCGCCCTGCGACGGCGAAACATTAGCACGACCGAGGTTTCGCTGGAACGTAAGGAAGTCGGCCCCGTCCACGTCGTCGTCGCCGTCGATATCGCCCGACGCGAACATACGCTCGTTGGGAATCGGCGACCCGGCGGTCACCGGCGGATCGAAGTTGCCGACAAGCGGCAGCGCCTGCTCGTTGCCGAACTCCGCGTAGATATCGAATCCGCCCAGCGGGGGCGTCTTATACGGGTGGTCGAGCGTGTTGACCGTGCCTGGTTGCACGGCGCCCACCGTCGGAACGCCATTGGCGTTGACCTGGTGCGAAACCAGGAAGTACCACTCCGCAGCGGCGGCCGGGTTCTGTGCATTGGCGCGGGGAACCCAGAGGCCGATGTCGTCGATTCCGTCGCGGTCCATATCGGCCGCGACTGGACGATCGAGCACTCCCGGGAAACCCCAGATGATCGAGTCGTCGCGATCGCCGCCGCCGGCGTCGGCGCCGAAGCCGTTCGCGTTGGTCGTGCCGAGACCGTCGAACGCCATGTCGAAATACCAGGTGTTGTTGTTGAACACCCCGAAGTCGTCGAAGCCGTCGCGATCGAAATCGCCGACGATCGGGTGGCCCAGCAGCGTGCCGGTGATAATCGTGTCGTCGCCGTTGGTCTCGATCACGAAGTCGCGGTCGCGATCGAGGATCCACACGCCGGCTTTGTAGAGTCCGATTTCGTCGCCGTTGGCGGCGTTGCCGTCGAAGTTCCCGGCGATGGGAATGGCGCCGCGGACGTCGAAGCCTGCCTGCAGCGGCTGGAGCGTGAGGATGTCGCCGTCGCCGGTGTTAATGACGCCGTCGCTGTTGCGGTCGATGAGCCAGCGGTGGCTGCCAAGGTCTTGGGCGTTGCCGTAAACGGCGAGCGTATCGAACCCATTGGCCGCCCCGCCCGCGACCCCGCCGCCGCCGCCGAAGGCCGCCAGCAGTTCGTTCGTGTTAGAAAAAGTAACCGCGCCGGGATCGATGATCTGCAAGGAACCGAGCGACGCCCCTGGGCCGACGCCGAAGGCGCGAAGATTGTGCCCCAGCGTCGTGCGGATGGTGGCCACTTCGTCGTCGAAGGTACCGCCCGCGTTGGGGAATCCATCGGACAGAAAGATGACATTGGCCGTGCCGTTGGCGATTCCCGCGCCGGCGAGAATCGCGATCGCGTCTTGCAGTCCGGCTTCGTAGTTCGTCGAACCGAGGTCGTTAAGTTGCATCAGCGCTTCGTCGACGTCGCGGATGCCGTTGCCGTTGGCGTCGGCCAGCGGCGTGGTGGTGAACTGCACGCCGGGCAGCGCCGGGTTCATATCGACGATCACACTACCCGATTCAAACGCCGCGATGCCAATTTGGGCCGTGTTGCCCAGCCCGCGGTCGATGAGTTGCTGGGTGAGCAACTTGAACGCCGCGATCTCGGCGTCGAGAATCGTGTTCGACGCGCCATCGCCGTTCAGGTCGCCTACCGCGGTTCCGCCGAAGGCGCTATTGGTGCTGCCGGAGACGTCGATCACGAAAATCGAATTGTTGTTGACGATGATTCCGCCGCCGCGGGCGCCGAACTTACCCGCGAACACGAGGTCGCTCACGCCGAACCCGCCCGGCGCGTGGGCGCCGGTAACGGGGTTAGCGACTTGCATCGTGAACGTGAGATCGACGTTCACCGCATCGCCGCCCACGGGCGAGGCCGGATCCCAAAAGCGGTTGCCGTTGACGTCGATGTTGATTTGCTGGGGGATGACGCTGGCCAGTTCGGGGCGCGAGTCGATGGTGAATCGCGCCGCGAAGCTGCCGCCGGGAACGCCGTCGCCGGTCGGGAAGAGCGGCGTGCCCGAGGGCTCGACCGCGTTCGATTCGGCGTCGAGGCGGTTATTCACCGGGTCGACCAGATTATCGCGAACGGTGAGCGTATAACGATCGTCGGGCAGCGGGGTGAAAAAGTTCAGCACGATCGACGCCGTCGCCGGAGCGCCGCCGACACGCGGGTCGTTCGTCACCGCGACCGATTGGATGGGAACTACGCCCACATGGTCGCCGACCAGCAGGTAGTTGCCCGGCGACGCGGCGACGTCAGCCTTAATCGCCTCGTACAGAAAGTCGTTGATCGCCAGCACGCTGTCCACGCGATTGGGCTGATCGAGCACGGCGATGCGGAGGCTGCTGACTAGTGGCGTGGGGCCAGTCACCATCGGCTTCGGGTCGAACAGGTCGTACTGGGCCGTCGTGAGATCGTTGGCCGTGACGCCGGTGATTTGCGGGCCTTGGGTGTCGATAAAAAGTTGCAGCTCGTCGACGCCGCCGGCGATTTGGTTGGCGATCGCCATCGGGTTGCCGGCGACGTCCTCGGCGGTCACCAGCAAGGCGCGCAGTCCGTCCCGTGGCACGCCTGCCACCTGGTTCAGATCGAGCGCCGTGGTCAGTTCCCAGTAGCCGTCGGGGTAGGCGTCGTTGCCGTCGAAGGGCGTGGCGACGGTTTGGCCGAGGAACGTGTCGGTGAGCAGGTCGATAATTCCGTTGTTGTCGCGATCGAGGTACACGCGAACGACGGTATCCGCCTCGGCTCGGCCCCACAGGCGAGGGGTGGTGTCGCTGGTGGCGCGATCGGCGTAGGTGGCCGGCATGGTGGCGACGCCGGTGTCGCTACTGGCGGCGAGGCCGTCGATCACGCTCGCCACGTCGGGCAAGCCGAAGGAGACGGGCGGCGTGGACGTATCGACGGTGATTGTCAGCAGAAAGTCGTGGCTAATGTTGCCGGCGCGGTCTTCGACCTCCAGCTTCAGGTTGTGCACGCCATCGGCAAAGTTGCCGGCGGCAGTGATGCCCGGGCTGGGCGGGGTGAGCAACGGGAAGCTCTTGGTAAGCTGCGTGAGCCGGGTGAACACGTCTGGCGAAGCGTCGTTGAACGCGGCGGGGTCTTGGGCCGAATCGTAGATCAGCACTTCCTGGGCGCTATTTTGGAAACGATCGTACACGCGGAACTTGAAATTGTCGGTGAACAGTAGTTGCGACAGAGCGACGTTGGGATCGGTCGTCGTCAGCGAGAACGACGGCCTGTTGTTCTTGGTGATATTGTCGTTGTTATTGCGGCCGGTGTCGTCGAGCAGATCGAGAAACGGCGTGTTTGGCTCGACCGTGTCGATGACGGCCATCAAGGCCGTTTGCACGTCGATCGACCAACTGATTAAGACGCCGTCGTCGCCGCCGCCATCATCTGTAATGCGCAGCGTCCAATTGCCAACGGCGTTGCGCCCGATAAGCGACGCCAACGAACCCTCCGGACGGAATCTGCCGGTAAACGGCGCCACCCCGGCGATGATGCTGGTCACGGCGGAGTCGTCGAAGACGGTATTCGTGTAATTGTCCCCAAAGCCGCCGTTGTCCGTCGTTAACTCAACTTCCGTGCCGTCGGGGGCGACCAGGAAAATGTCCAGCTCGGCGTCGAACGTGTGTGTGATATTGATCGTGACGTTGACGTCGGCCACGACCTGCGGCTGGGCGTTGGCCAGGGTGATGATTGAGGTAATTGTCGCCAGACTGTTAATCGCCTGGGGGGTGTTGTTCGTCCCCGCAAGCACGACCGAAGTTCCCACGGTGTCGCTGAGGACGCCGGCGGCGTCTTCGAATTGGGCGAAGAAGTTGTACTTGCCGTTGGCCAAAGGCTCGACGGTCACTTCCCAGGCGCCCATCCCGTCGCCGGGTATGCCGTCGGTATTGTCGGAACCGACGACGCCGTTGCCGACCAATAGCGGCGCGCCGACTGGCGCCCCGGCTGCATTGGTCCGCTGTGCGAAGACGCGGACGCTGCCATTGGCCGGACCTACGCCGCCGAATGCGGGCGACTGAATGTTCGTGACGTTATCGTCGTCGAACATGCCCGTGTCGCTGGAAGCGAGTAGGTCGAAGGTGCCGCTGGCCGTCGCCCCGGCCGAAATCGTGATCCACAGCGGCGGAGAAGCCGTGCTGCGGCCCATTACCGGAGAGGGCGTGCCAGGCGGGTTCTGCCGGCCGTCAAAGATTTTGAGCCGCGCGGAGACCAGATACACGCCGGGCGCCAGCGCATCAGCCGCCGCGACTTCGAGTCGGTAGACCTCGGGAATGGCGGTGATGACTGCGCTGGCAAACCGAGTGATGGAGGTGCCCGTCGTCGTATTGACGATGGTCACCTCGACCGCGACTCCGTCCATGTTGCCGGCCTGGGCCTCGGCGGCGGTGAG
>JBGSYU010000565.1:0-1866 GCA_041750715.1 Lacipirellula sp. | reverse complement strand
GTCCCGGGCGCCGAGCCCGGCATGGGCATCGCCGGCGGGGCGCCGGGCACCAATGCCGTGCTGGAGGACCGCGGCGAATGGGTGGTGATCGTGCTGTCGAACTTCGATCCGCCGGTCGCGGAACGGATCGGGGTCGCGATCGCCGACCGGCTCTCGCGCTAGCGTCCCGTCGTATGATTGGGTCTGGAGGCTGATCATCATGCGTTCACTTACCACCGCCCTCATTCTTGCCCTGGGCGTTGCCACCCTCGCGGCTCAGACGAAACAGGAACGAGCCGGCATCGTCAACTTCACGAAGGTCGACGCGGTGGTCGCCTGCGGCGGCGCTACCGAAACCGCGGCGCTCGAGGGCCTGGCCAAGGACGGCTTCAAGGCCGTGATCAACCTGCGAATGCCGACGGAAAAGGGCGCCAACATCGAGGAGAACGCGGCGCGCGCGAAGCAGGTCGGGCTGAAGTACATCAACATCCCCTTCAACGGCCAACAGCCGGACGCCAAGGTGTTCGACCAGTTCCTGGCGGCCATTGCCGACAAGTCGAACCAGCCGGCCTATGTCCATTGCGCGTCGGCCACGCGCGTCGGCGCCGTCTGGCTCGCGAAGCGTGCGCTGCAGGACGGCTGGCCCGTCGAGAAAGCCACGGCCGAGGCCCGGCTGATCGGCCTGGGCAACCCGGCGCTCGAGAAGTTTGCGCTCGCATACGTCGAAAGCCATAAGAAGTAAGGGCTTAGGGGCTTAGGGGCTTGGGGGCTTGGGGGCTTAGGGGCTTAGGGGCTTGGGGCCTAGGGGCGTCGCGAAGCGATGAGGGCGGCCAGGCATGCGGCCGCCCGGCGTCCCAACTCTTCAGCTTTCAAAACTTTTTCCCGATCGGCTATACCCAGCCGCTGCGCGAGTCCAATGAGGTAGGTAACCTCTCGGGCGGAGCCGAAGGCGATATCAAGAAACCGCACGTAGTCGCGCTCGGATTCACGCGCACACCCTTCAACGATATTGGTCGGCACCGATACCGCCGCTCGACGAAGTTGGCTCTGCAGCCCAAACCGTTCGCTGACCGGCAAGGTTGCAGTGAGCTTGTAAACGGCCAACGCGAGTTCGTCGCCAATCTGAAATGCATCGAGCTTTCTGTGGTCGCGTGCCATGCAACAAACTGCTGCACTTCTTTTGCCACGCGTTGAATCGCCGTTTTCTGGCGTATCTAGATTGATTGGCGGTCTTCGGGCGGACCCACGTACGAGGATTCCGCACCTTTGTGAGCCGGATCGTGTTGAAAGAAATGCATTTGCGCACTCCCTTAAGCCCTTAGGCCCCTAAGCCCCTGGGACCAGTGGGCGAAGCCCACGGCGGCCAGCGCTTCGTTTGACAGGGCCGCGCCAGCGAAGCAATACTGGAGGGTCGTTTGGTGCGGCGATTTCTCCGACTTGGTGGGCCGCACCTATTGAGCTTGGTCGCGTCTCCGGCGCGACATCTTAAGCTCCGCTGCGCCTCGACGCAGCGCTATCTAAGTCGCGAGGCAGGCCCGCGACTGATCGCGGGCTTTTTTATTGGGAGTGTGAATTGGGTAATCGATACATCTTCTCGTCGGAATCGGTCGGTGAAGGCCATCCCGACAAGGTCGCCGACACGATTTCCGACGCGGTGCTTGATGCGTGCCTCGCGCAGGACAAGTTCAGCCGCGTCGCCTGCGAGACCTTCGTCAAGTCGAACGTCGTCGTCATCGGCGGCGAGATTACGACCAAGGCCAAGCTCGACTTCGTCAAGATCGCGCGCGATGCCATTCGCGGCATCGGCTACGTCAATGACGATGACGTGTTCCACGCCGACAAGGTGTTCGTGAACGTGCTGGTGACGCAGCAGTCGGCCGACATCGC
>JBGSYU010000564.1:0-2286 GCA_041750715.1 Lacipirellula sp. | reverse complement strand
CTGTTGACCGTCTGACCCAGCAGCGTGATTTCTTTGCAGCCTTCGTCGGCTAGTTGCCGCGCCTCGGCGAGAATGTGCCCCGGCGGCCGGCTTTGCTCCGGGCCGCGGACGCTCGGCACGATGCAATAGGTGCAAAACTTGTCGCAACCGATTTGGATTCGCACATACGCCTGAAACGGCGTCGGACGCATCGACGGATCGCGCAGCGGGTCGAAGCTCTCGTGGCTTCGCTCGATCTCCTGCCGCGGGCCGTCTTTGCGGCCGAGGCTCACTTCGAGTTGCTGCCCGCCGCCGGCGGCGATTTTCGCGAGTAGCTCGGGCACTTGGTGCAACTGGCCCGGACCGACGACTAAATCGACGTACGGCGCCCGCTCGAACACGGTGCGCTGATGGTTCTGCGCCATGCAACCGATGACACCGATGATCTTGTGCGGATTCTTCCGCTTTGCGTCTTTGAGCCGACCTAGCGCACTGTAAATCTTCTCCTCCGCATGCTCGCGAACGCTGCAGGTGTTGAACAGAATCGTGTCGGCGTCGCTCGTGCTGCGGGTAAGCTCGTAACCGTGCTTGCGCAGGCTGGCCACGACGAGCTCGCTATCGAGCACGTTCATCTGGCAGCCGACGGTTTCGATGTAAAGTTTCTTCGCCATCACTAACAACAATCAGAATCGCTCCTCACAGCAGCCCGCGGCGCAAGCCGCTGGGTTAGGGCGCCATGTCACTCAAACCCCGCGGCTTGCGCCGCGGGCTGATCGCGCCTCTCGCGGTCGACTTAAGCGGCGTCGCGGTCGTCTTCGTCCGCGGCGGCTTGCCCTGCACGTTGCTTCTCGATTTCCGCTCGAAGCTGCCGTATCACCTGATCGCGGCGCGCGGCCATCAGCCGTACGAGCGAAACCACGGCGATGTATGCGGCGCCGGCCACCAGCAGCACGTCAATCTTATCCATCGCACGGCCCTCCTACGGCCATTGGGCGATCCTTGTCTCGCGACCGTGCATCATACCGTGATTACTGAGCCGAAAGCAGCCCAGTTAGCCCCCGGTCAGTGACCGGGGGCTAAGTGAACGCGTGGCCCACGGCTAGCGGGTAGCCGCGGAGAAATTCCCCCGCCGGCATCACCCGTTTACCGGCAGGTTGAATCGCCATCACCTCGACGGCGCCATCGCCCGTGGCGACCACTAGCCGTGGGCCCGCCTCAATGATCGCGCCCGGCTCCGCAAGGGCGATTGCGTTTTCCACGACCTGCGTGCGGTGAATAATCAACCGCAGCGGCTCCCCGCTGCCACGGTTCCACTGCGTGTAGGCCCGTGGCCAGGGGTCGAGGGAGCGCACCTGGTTCTTAATCGCCAGCGCCGGACGCGACCAGTCGATGAGCCCGTGCTCCTTTTGCAATCGCGGCGCTTTGCTCGCCTGCGACTTGTCCTGCACTTGCGGCTTAGCGGTCCCGCTGGCCAGTTCCTCGATCACCCGCAACACCAGGTCGCCGCCGCGCTCGGCGAGTCGCGCTTCGAGTTCGCCGGCGGTTTCGTCGGGGTCAATGCTGACGCGATCAATACCCAAGCACGGCCCCGCGTCCAGTCCGGGCGTCATCTGAATGACGGTATTGCCGGTCTCACCGTCGCCGTTGAGCACGGCCCACTGCACCGGCGCGGCGCCGCGGTATTTCGGCAGCAGCGAACCGTGGAGGTTGACGCCGCCCAGGGGCGTCACCGAGAGCACCGCGGGCTTGAGGATTTCGCCGTAGTCGCAAACCACCAACAGATCGGGGGCGTCGGCGCGAAGACGCAAGCAGGAGGCGTCGCTGTTGACGGTTTCGGGTTGCCACACCGGCAGTCCAAGTTCCTCCGCCGCGAGTTGCATCGGCGGCGCTTCGGCACGCCGGCCACGCGGCGGGCGCGTGACGACCTGCAACACTTCGTGCGGCGAAGCGTGCAACAGCCGCAACGTCGGCACGGCAAACGGACCAGTACCTAGCATCACCAAACGCATACGGATCTTCAAAAATGGGCTGCGTTAGCCGCGACGCGGTAGCGGAGCGCTTGAGTTACGCGCGGCGCCGCGCGCCGCTACCGCGTCGCGGCGAACAGGATCAGGTTCGCAACCGCTCCAGCTCCGCAATGCGTGCAACCATATGCTCCTCGTCCGGCAGCTCGCCCACGGCGCGTTTGCTGTTGAAGTCGATCTCAAACTCTTCGAGTTCGCCGGAAAGATCGGCCAGTTGCGTCGGCGTCAGTCGATCGATGAACAGCCGGCCGTCGAGGTGGTCGAGCTCGTGCTGTACGACGCG
>JBGSYU010000563.1:0-4002 GCA_041750715.1 Lacipirellula sp. | reverse complement strand
CGCTCATCGCGTGGGACGCGGTTTCGAGGTCGCCGACCGCCGACTTGATCGCCGCCGCGTCGTCGCCCTTGGCCGCTTCGCGCACTCGGGCGATCGCCGATTCCAGCGCTGCTTTGTCGCTGTCCTTCAGCTTGTCGCCTTGCGACTTGATGGTCTTCTCGACCTGGTACGCCATCGAGTCGGCGTTGTTGCGGGCCTCGACCAGCTCGCGCTTTTTCTTGTCCTCCTCGGCGTGGGCGGCGGCGTCTTGCTGCATCCGCTTGATCTCGTCCTCGCTGAGGCCGCTCGACTGCTCGATCTTTACCTTTTGCTCCTTGCCGGTGCCCAGATCCTTGGCCCCCACGTTGAGGATGCCGTTGGCGTCGAGATCGAACTTCACTTCAATCTGCGGCACCCCGCGGGGCGCCGGGGGGATGCCTTCTAGGTTGAACTGGCCCAGCAGCCGGTTATCGGCGCACATTTCGCGCTCGCCTTGGAACACGCGGACCGTGACGGCGGTTTGGTTGTCGTCGGCCGTGCTGAAAACTTGCTTCCGCTCGGTGGGGATCGTCGTGTTTTTCTCGACGAGCTTGGTCATCACGCCGCCGAGGGTTTCGATGCCCAAGCTCAGCGGGGTCACGTCCAAGAGCAAAATGTCCTGCACCTCGCCCGAGAGCACGCCGCCCTGAATCGCGGCGCCGATGGCCACGACCTCGTCCGGGTTGACGCCCTTGTGGGGGTCTTTGCCGAACAGCTCCTTCACCAGCTCCTGCACCTTGGGGATGCGGGTCGAGCCGCCCACCAGCACGACTTCGTCGATGTCGGCGGGCTTGAGCTTCGCGTCCTTCATCGCCTGGATGACCGGGCCGCGGGTACGCTCGATCAGGCCGTCGACCAGCTTCTCGAACTGGGCGCGGGTGATGTTCATCTGCAAATGCTTCGGCCCGCTGGCGTCGGCGGTGATGAACGGCAGATTGACGTCGGTCGACTGCGCGGAGCTAAGTTCCTTCTTCGCCTTCTCGCACGCCTCCTGCAGGCGCTGCAGGGCCATGCGATCCTTGCGCAGGTCGATGCCCTGCTCTTTTTGGAACTCGCTGGCGACGTACTTGATCAGCTCTTCGTCGAAGTCGTCGCCGCCGAGGTGAGTGTCGCCGTTGGTGCTCATCACGCGGAACACGCCGTCGGCCACTTCCAGCACCGACACGTCGAATGTGCCGCCGCCCAGGTCGAACACGCAGATTTTCTCCTGCGTTTTCTTGTCGAGACCGTAGGCCAGCGAGGCCGCGGTCGGCTCGTTGATGATGCGGGCGACTTCGAGCCCGGCGATTTGGCCGGCGTCTTTGGTGGCCTGCCGTTGGGCGTCGTTGAAGTAGGCCGGTACGGTGATGACGGCTTTGTTCACCTTGTGGCCCAGATACGCCTCGGCCGATTCCTTGAGCTTGCGCAGAATGAGCGCCGAGATTTCAGGCGGCGTCATCTGCTTGTCGCCGACCTCCACCTTCACGTAGTCTTCGGGTCCGCCGACGACGCCGTACGGGACCATCTTCTCCTCGGAGGCGACCTCGCTGTGCCGCCGGCCCATGAACCGCTTGATCGAGTAGACGGTCTTGGTGGGGTTGGTGACGGCCTGCCGGCGCGCGGGCTCGCCGACCAAGACTTCGCCCTTATCGGTGAACGCCACCACGCTGGGGGTGAGGCGGTTGCCTTCGGGATTCGGGATGACTTTCGCTTCTTTGCCTTCCATCACGGCGACTACCGAGTTGGTGGTGCCGAGGTCGATGCCGATGATTTTTTCGCCGCTAGCCATTTGGGTGTGTCTCCTCTCCAAGACGGAGGTTAAGTGCCGTACTATATGGGGGCGCAGGATGCCGAGACGGCAGCCGCGCCGTGAGTTTTTGAGGTTGAAGCCCGGTAAAAAGCAAAGCCCGTGCCACCCCCCGCCGCTCGCGGCTTAGCGGCGCAAACCAATGCTGTCAAAAGCGTTAAATCGCAAGCTACAATATCTCGAAGAGATGCCGCGGCAGCCCGCCGCTGTCAGAATGGCAGCACCGCTGATCGGCCCCTTTGGCGATCGGCTGGAGCCTATGCCAAATTGACATCTGGAAAATGGGTTTCTCGCGAAGGCGTTAAGCCGCAAAGGACTCGCAAAGAAGATAATGAGTTGGAAAACATGGCCTCCTAGTTCTATTTCATCTTTGCACGTTTCTTTGCGGCTTAGCGCCTTTGCGAGGAATCCTACTACTGCAAGAGAATGCCTAAAAAACCCCCAACCGCCGCGCAGCTTCGTAAGCTCGATCGTGAGATTCTTGAGCTGATAAACGCGCGCGCCGCGGCGGCGCTGGCGCGGCACGATGGCAACGACCTGGCGGCGGAAGACGTTGCCGATCCGGCGATCCTTCAACATGCGGTCGACAATAACGATGGGCCACTGTCTTTCGCGGCGGTGCAAAATATCTTCCGCGAGTTGCTCAGCGGCATTCGCGCCGCCGGCCGGCCGCTGCGGGTTGCTTATCTCGGGCCGGAGTACACATACAGCCACCTCGCGGCGATCGCCCGGTTTGGGCAGAGCGCGGAGCTTTTGCCGGTGGCGTCGATCGCCGCCGTGTTTGAGGAAGTCGAGCGCGGCGACGCGGAGTTTGGGGTCGTGCCGATTGAAAACTCGACCGATGGGCGGGTGGCTGACTCGCTGGAGTGTTTGGCGCGGGTGAGGGGCGAAACGGTTGGCGCCGGGGTCGGGGACGACCCGGCTCGCTTGAATGCTCAAGCCTCGCTCCAAATCTGCGGCGAAGTTCCGTTGCGAATCCACCATTGTCTGCTGGGCCGTGGTGTGCGTAGTGAAATCCGCCGCGTGTGCAGCAAGCCGCAGGCGCTGTCGCAGTGCCGTAATTGGTTAGCCGCGCACTTGCCAAATGCGAAGCTGGAGCCGACGGCCAGCACCGCCGAGGCCGCAAGCCTGGCCGCGGCGGAGCCCGATACGGCCGCCATTGCCGCAGAGCAAGCCGCGGTGAATCACAGCTTGGGGGTGTTGGCTCGCAACATTGAAGACAATCCCGAGAACGTGACTCGCTTCGCCGTAATCGGCACGGCTGCCGGGGAACGAACGGGGCGCGATAAAACCGCGCTCGTCTTCGAAGCGCCGCACCGACCCGGCGCGCTGGCCGACGCGATGGCGATCTTCAAACGCCACAAGCTGAATCTCACCTGGATTGAATCGTTCCCGATTCCGCAGGCTCGGGGCCGGTATCTGTTCTTCCTTGAGTTTCAGGGCCATCCGTCCGAGCTGCGCGTGAAGCGGGCGATCGCATCGCTGGGAAAAAAGTCGCTGCGGTTGGTGGTTTTGGGGTCCTACGCGGAAGCCGATGTCGTCGGCTAACGGCCAGCTACTGGCCGCTTGCGGCTTAGCGTCCGCGAATTACTTCGCCGCGCTAGCCGCCGCAGCCGGCGGCGCGATGTGGTAGTGGACGTGATAATGCCCGGCTCCGCCACCGCCCGCGCCACCGTAGGGCCCAGGCCCGCCCATCGGGTAGCCGGCGTACGGTCCCCACGGCGATTGATTGGCCCACGCCGCGCCCCACGGCAGCGAGTTCATCGTCGCGGCGTAGTCCCGGTCGGCCGATTTCTGCAGCCCCATCTGTTGCGAGAATTGCGTCTGCTCGTTGATGGATTGCTCAGCAGTCTGCGCCTTCTCGGTTTCGCCCTGATTAATATCGGCGTACGCCTGCTGCGTCGCTTGATTGATGCCCACAGCCTGCTGCACGCCGGCTTGCCGCTGCGCGTTGAACGCGGCCTGCTGCTGGTGGAGCATCTCCTCCTGTTCCTGGAACTTGAGCAGCCAGAGCCGCATCTGGCTCGGCGACATGTTTTCTAGCTCCGTCATGTACTCTTGCGCCTGGGCGGGCGTCACCTTCGCCGACCGCGCACAGTAATCGTGCAGCCACGCGCGGCCGCGGAGCATGGCGGGGCTGTTCCAAATCTTCGCCCGCTCGGCGTCCATCGTAGCACTGCTCGCGGCCGTGCTGGGAT
>JBGSYU010000562.1:0-4736 GCA_041750715.1 Lacipirellula sp. | reverse complement strand
CAGCGGCGAGCTGCGGGCGCCGCGGTGCGCGGTGATCTTCTTCCCGCGCGGCCTTCAGCGCGGAGCGCCGCCACCGCGCGACGCCATCGTGCTGGAATCGTCTCTCGGCGCGGTGCTGCAAATGGAGCAGGCGCTCGGCGGCGGCGCGAACGCTTTCGGCCGCTTCCAGTTCGGGCAACTCAGCGGCGAAGTCACCGTTCGCAGCGACATGCGTGAGCCCGGGCCGAAAGACGACCTGCTCATCACGACGCGCGAGCTGTACATGAATGAGGACCTCATTCGCACCGATCAGCCGGTCGACGTCAGGCTGGGCGAGCACCACGGCTTCGGCCGCGAGCTGGAAATTCGGCGCCTGAAGACCGAGAAACCGGCGGGGCCCGGCGGCATGTTCGGCAGCTTCGAGGATCTGGTGATCAAGCACGACGTGTCGTTCTCGATGACGCCGAGCTCGACCGCTGAAGCGGACTCGCCAGCCGCGCCGCCCATTCGCATCAAGAGCGCCGGCCCGTTCCGCATCGACTTTGGCAGCTACAAAGCGACGTTTGCCGATCGAGTTCGCACCTGGCAGCTCCATCCAGACGGCAAGATGGACGAACTGCTCGCCTCGTCGCTGACGCTGTTCTTCACCAAAACCACCCAGTGGAACGCCGATGCCGACGACGTAACCCCGACGGCCGAAGGCGCCCTCGGAGGCCAGTCGCTTTCGTTCGAGCCCGCGTCGCTCGAAGCCCTCGGCACGCCCGAGTCGCCGGTACTGCTGAAGGCGCCGTCGCACGACGCGTCGGCCTTCGGCCAACGGCTGTGGATCGAGATGGCCGGTCGCCGCATCACGCGCATCACGCTTGAAGAAGGCGAAGAGGTCTGGCTGAAGCATCAGGGCGCCGAAATTCACGCCCGTACGCTGCGGTACCAACTCCCGGCGGAAGGTTCGGGGCAGCGCCTCGGAACCATGTCGGCCCGCGGCGGCGGCGGTTGGCTCCGCGCGTTAGTCGATCCGGCGCGGCCGAACCAGGTGTTGGAAGTGAGCTGGCAAGATGCGATGCAGCTCCTACGGAAGGCCGACGGCAAGCCGGTGCTCGTGCTCGACGGGCGGCCGAAGGTATCGCTCGTCGGCATGGGAACGCTTTGGGCCGATCAACTGCAACTGTTTCTGCGCGAGCAGCCCCTTGGAACGGCGGGCAGCGTGTCGGGAACGGATGCCGCGTCGCTCTCCTCCTCGATCATGCCGGAGCTGATCACCGCCACCGGCCGCGTCGGCATCGAGTCGGCCGAACTGACCGGCAAGGTCAACCAGCTCAACATCAAGATCGAGCAGCAAGCCGCCGCCGCGGGCGCCGCCGCCGCCGCCTCTCCCTTCACATTAGAAAACAACGGCGGCCCCCGACGGGCGTACAACATTGAAGGCGTCACGCTGCACATGGACGTCGTCGTGCGCGATCGCAAGCCCGACGTGCGGGGCATTCGCGTCGACGGCAAGGTGGTGTTCCTAGAATCCGGCGCCGCCGCGCCGCCGATGCGGATCGTCGCCGAGCACCTGCGCGTCACCGGCGCCGACACGCCCAACGCAAGAATCGAAATTCTCGGCGGCGGCGGCCAGAACGGCGTGCCGCCGCAAGACGCCGAGATCACCGCCGGCGGCGCCGAAATCCGAGCGCCGGCCTTGCGCCTAAATCGCGGCGCCAGTGAAGCCCTCATCAATTCTCCCGGCAAGCTGAAGTTGATGGTCGACCGCGACCTCACCGGCAATCCGCTGCCCGCGCCGCAGCCGCTCGACGTCGCCTGGCAGGAGTCGATGCAGCTCGCCGGCCGCCGCATCACGTTCCTCGGCGATGTGCAGGTCGCGAACGCTTCCGGCTGGCTCCGCACCCGTAGGCTCGTCGTGCAAATGACCGACGACGTTCGGTTCGACGGCGCCGGCGGTCAGGGCCCGCCGCAATTGGAGCAGCTCGAATGCTCCGAGGGCGCCGTCGCCGAGTTCGAGCAGCGCGACGTCAGCGGCCCGACTTCGCGGCAGCACGTCGAGCTGCAATCGCTCACGGCGAACCAGGTCACCGGGGCGCTCGACGGCACGGGGCCAGGCTCCATCGACTCGGTCCACCTGTCAAAAACTCCCGCCGCATTGCTCGCTTTGCCGGTCGGCGGTGGCGACGGCCCACCCGCGCCCGGGCTGGTGGAAGCGGAGCCCCAGTTGCGGCATCTGCACATCGACTTCGTCCGCAGCCTCGACGGCAATCTGCACACCAGCAGCGTTCGCGTCCAAGGCGACGTGCAAGCGGTGTACGGCCCCATCCAGAATTGGGAGCAGCGGCTCGCCATGTCCCCCGGCGGCAATCCCGGGCCCGACGAAGTGTGGATCACCGCCGACGCGCTGGGTGTTACCGAAGACCCGGCGGGCAAGCTACTGCAGCCGCCCACGCGGCAATTTGAGCTTGAAGCCATGCGCCGAGTGACCATCGAAGGGCAGGATCCGCGACAGGGCGCCTTCACCGCCTATGGACATCGCGCGACCTACAATCAGGTGAAGGGCCTGTTCGTTCTCGAAGGCGACGGCGTGACGCCGGCTACCATCGAGCAGCAGCAATTCCCCGGGGCGCCCAGCTCGCCGCAATCGGCGCAGCGGATGATCTTCAATCAGAAAACCGGCGCGGTCCGCGTCGAGGGATTTCAGCACGGACAGTTCAAGCAGTTCGAGCAAAGCCGTCAGCCGGGCGCGCCGCCACGATAAGCGGCTGCGACAAGCTCGTCATCCTGAGCGGAGCGAAGGATCTAGCGTGACCCTAGATTCTTCGCTCCGCTCAGAATGACCCTGGTTTTGACGCCGCTGATCTTTTCGATGCCATTTCCTCACACGCGAAGCCGCTCGCGTTCGAGCCGATCGGCGATGAACCCGATCGCGGCTGGCGCCATTCGCTCGTAGTACTCCCAAGAATGCCCGCCGCCGCTCGTTTCCAGATCGGCCTCGTACGGCACGCCGAGCGAGTAGAGCTTCATCCGCAGCCGCTCCGCCGATTCGTGCCAGCGGTAATCGGTCGGGTCGCAGGCGAACCACTGATGCCGCGGCCAGTTGAGCGGATGAATATGAAGCGTCGCCGTGTCCTGGCGAGCCTGCTCCGAGTCGCGATACATTTGCCGCAACGTTTCATCGCCGTCTTCCATGGCAAGTTGGAAGTCGATCGTCGGCGAGATGGCGGCAACGACCGGAAAGAGGTTCGGATATTTGTACGACAACCGCAGCGCCCCTTGTCCGCCCATGCCGATGCCCAAGAGCGCAAGTTGCGGCGGCCGCACGTTCCCGTGTTCGGCCAACCATGGCAGCACGCGGTCGACCACATGCCGCTCCGCCGAGACGTGCCGATCGAACACCGGACAAATTCGATCCGCCCACCAACTCCGCCCCGTCACCGGCGCCATGCAACGCAAACGAAACAGATCGAACAACCGTGTGAGCGCGTGCTTTTCTAAAAGCTCGCCCAACTCCAAGTCGTGCAAATACACCACCGTAAACCCATGCGGCGACGGTTGCGCGGGCTCATAAAGCTGGCAAGCGTGCCCGGCGATCTCGATGACAGACCACTGACCCATCGCCTGATTCACGCTTTTCTCGTCTGCTAACCGAATGGATTGAACCGCCAAGGACGCCAGGTTCGCCAAGGGAAAATCAAGAGAAACCGCCGATTAACGCAGATGAACGCTGATAACTGCAAGCACGTACATAGTAGTTTAAGGCGTCGGGCATTCTCATCCCTCATCTGCGGTCATCCGCGTCTATCTGCGGTTCCTCTGTTCTATTCTATTCTTCTTGGCGATCTCGGCATCCTTGGCGGTTCAATCCTACCTAGTCGCAAGCACCCGGTCGCGGGCATACAATGGCGGGCCCTTCCTCATATCCGGCCAGCCTTGCGATGAACCAGTGGCAACGTATTCTTCACCTCATCAGCCGACTCGACGGTTACGGCGGCGCGCGGATGCTGCGGCACGTCGCCGCCAGCCAGGCCCGCGCCGGCGAGCGGGTGATGGTGGTCGCGTTTGCGGAAGTCGATTTGGCGGCCCGAGAGCTACGCGACAGCGGCGTTGCCGTTCAGGTCCTCGGCAGCCGCTGGCCTGTCGATCCCGTCGCGTTGGCACGATTTTCTCAATTTCGGCGTAGCGCTCAGTTCGATGTGTTGCATGCATGGGACATGTCCACACTGATGCAGGCGGCCGTGTCGCGGCGACTGCCCGGTCAGAATTTGTTTGCGACGCTCGACGTTCTGCAGACGAAACGGCGCTGGGCGGCGCGGATCGTTCGTTCGTTCCGCAACCGCATCGACGCCTTCGCGGCGGCGGATGAGGCGACTGGCGATTGGCTCCAAGCCCAGAGCGTCGCCGACGAGCGCATCAAACTCATCCGGCCTGGCGTGCCGCGCGCCGCACCCTCAATCGGTCCGCGCGCCGAGTGGCTCACGAGCCTCTTCCTACCCGCCAACGCCAAGGTGATCGCCGTCGCCGGACCGCTGACGCGACGAAAATCTATCGACGAAGCGATCTGGTGTTACGAACTCGTCCGCGTGATCCACGAAGACGCGCGGATGTTAATCATTGGCGACGGACCCGATCGCGCCCGCTTGGAATCGTTCGCCGAGCAAGTGAGCGAACCGGGTTGCGTGCGGTTTCTCGGCTACCGCGCCGACGTCGCCGAACTGCTGCCGCAGGCCGACGTTTTTTGGCAGCTCGACGCGTCGCCGGCGACGCCGCTA
>JBGSYU010000561.1:0-1560 GCA_041750715.1 Lacipirellula sp. | reverse complement strand
TGCCGCAGCTCCAAACGCACTCCGTCGATGTCTTCGGAGTTCTCCAGCCAGCCGTGCATCGCGTCGGCCCGTAGGATGAGCGCGTGATTCAGTCGCCGCTGGTAGCGCACGCCGACGGCATACTGATCGCCCGCGGCGTTTCGCCCGACGGAATCGCCGAAGGCCTGCACGACGGCCGTCTCCAAAATAAGCTGCCGGTCGAACTGCCGGCCCAACAGGTCGACGCCAAAAGCGCCGCCATAGGTGTTGTTCGCGGAATCGTCGAGAATCGGATAACCGGTGAGCAGATCGCTCTCGAAGTTAATGCCGGTATTCTTGAGCGGACCCTGCAATCGGCCCAGCGGCAACGGATTGTCGAATCCAGCAAAGAAGTTCGCATAAGGCACGATGTTGTACGGCAGCGGCGTTAGCAGACTGTTTTCCAGCAAGACGAGATAGCCGTCCGCCGTGCGTTCGTCTTGTGGTACGTCCTGACCGGCGTTCACGATCAGCCGCGCGGAGTTTGACACCAGGTTCAGATATCGCCGCGTGTACGATACTGCTACGTTGTGATAGCTAAGGCCCTGGCTAGCCGGATCGTCGACATAGGCCCAGCCGAACTCGAAGTACCCGCCGCGGCGCTCGATGAACGTCGTGACGCCGACGAACTTCGCTTCGTCCGAATCGGCGCCAAACGCCGGGGTCGTCAATTCGTCGAACCCGACGAACAACGTCGTGTCGAAGTTCGAAATGTCCGCCCATGGCGAGTTGCGAGCTGGAATTGTCGCCGCGGCGCCCACGAACGCATCCTCCAGCCAAATGCCGTTTTGCAACACTAGCGGAATCAGCCCCACGGCGAACGGCAGGTCGAACGGCGCGTCGATCCCTCGCAAGCCGCCGACGATGTAGCCGAGATCGCCTTCAAAGTACATCGTGTCGGTGTTCTGATCGAAGCCGTCGAAGAATTCCTCGACCTCCATTTCGCCGTCGTCGAAGACCAGACTCGAGAAGTTCTGCCCTTGGTCGAGCGGACCCCAGAAGGCGTGAAACCGCTCCGTAGCGGTGATTGAGAAGTCGAAATCGAGATTCAACCGATTGGCGACGATCGACTGCGAGTTGTTGACGTTATTGTTGTTGGCGGCGGCGATGCGGTAATCGCCATAGAGGTAGAATTTCGGCCGCACGAGATTCGTCGGGCCGAGAAATGTGTAGGAAGGCGGCCAGGGGCCTGGGCCATAGAGCGGCGTAAAGCACTCGACCCACGGCCGCTGCGTCGGGTTGCAATGTTTGCCGCCGTAGGCGTCGAGATCGGTGCAGCCGTCCCAGCAGTAGCAGTCTTCGGACGGATCGGGCGAGAAATCGACGGCAGTAAACGGCACTGCATCGGTGCATGGATCTTGCGGCGCCGCTTCGCAACTGGCGCCGTCGCCGCGTAGCTGCTCGTGCGTGGGTATCGGATTCCACTGATCCCACGGCGCGGCATGCGCGGACTGAACGTTCGGCATCGGCGCCGGCGGCGGCCCGTAGCGGCCCAGGGAACGCATGAACCCGGGCTGCGACGGCGCCCCGAACGCGGGCGGC
>JBGSYU010000560.1:0-1542 GCA_041750715.1 Lacipirellula sp. | reverse complement strand
AGCCGCTCGCGCGCCCGCCGCTCGCGGCTTAGCGTTTCGCGCTCCGCCACCGGCGACTGCCCCGCCAGCACCCGCTTCAAATAAGTCGTCGTACTGCGGTGATTGGTCTCCCGAACCTCGGCAACGTACCGAGCGGCTCCGGGCCCGGCGGCGAAATACTCGTTGCCGGCCCAGTAAACTTCATTGTGCCGACTGCGGCGGCCCGGCCGGGCGAAGTTCGAGACTTCGTAATGCTCAAACCCCGCCGCCGTCAGCGCGTCGATCGCCTCGGCGTACATCGACCGCTCAAGCTCCTCATCCAGCGACCGTAGCTCGCCGGCGCTCCGCCGACGAGTGAACGCCGTGCCGGTTTCCCAGGTGAGTCCGTAGGTCGAAATGTGATCGGGCTCCAGCGCCAGAGCGGCTCGCAAGTCGCTCTTCCACCCTTCGAGCGTCTCGCCCGGCGCCGCAAAGATCAGATCGACCGAAACCTGCAAGCCCGCACCGCTAGCAAGGGAGAGGCACCGCGCCACATCCTCGCGACGATGCTGCCGATCGAGCACGCGAAGCTTCGCATCATCCAGCGACTGCACGCCCAGGCTCAGCCGCGTGACGCCGCGCTCCGCCAGCACGCGAACTCGGTCCTCCGTAAGGCTCTCCGGATTAGCCTCCACCGTCCACTCGTGCCCCGCCGCGAGCGGATGCCAACGCAGCACCGTATCGCACAACTCCGCAAGCCGCGGCGCATCGAGATAACTGGGCGTGCCGCCGCCAAAGTAAAGCGTGTCCACCGGCCGCGCTTCGCCCAGCCAACGCAATTCCGTGCCGATGGCTTGCAGGAATGGCGCAATAAGATCGTCGCGGTCGGTGATAATCGCGAAGTCGCAATACCCGCAGCGATAATGGCAGAACGGGACGTGGATATACGCTGAACGCGGCGCGGCGCGGCCGCTAGGCAATAAACCGGCGCCGAATGTGCTGCTCCCGTCGGAGGCATCTTGCGACGGCTTTGGCGGGTCGTTGGTGTTCACGACGGATGCATTTACAATGCGGAACCGGATGTCGTACGAGCATGGTTATCCCCCATCATACCCGCCGCCGTAAGCCGCGCTCGACGCGCTCGTGCAATCTACCCCTTGGCAGAAGCCTGCGCCTCGAATCGCTCGAAGATCGCCGCTTGCTCGCAGCGGCGGCGACGATCCAAGTCTTCCCCATGGGCAGCATCAATAACTCGAGCACGGCCTCGCCCAACTCGTTCCAAATCTATAACCACTCGACCGACGCCCGCAAAATTACCTCCGTCTCGATCGACCTGCGGACGAGTTTGCTCCCCGACGTCGTCTACGACCCCAACGGCACCGGCGGCGACGTGGTCGGCATTCCGTTCACGCCGAACACCGGCGCCGCCGCCACCGGCCAATCGACCCACGCCTTTTCGCTGCCGCGCGACGGCGGATTCGACGTCCTTACCGTCAATTTCACCGACTTCGACCCCGGCGAAATGTTCGGCTTCCGCGTCGATCTCGATCCCACCAGCGTGAAAGGCTCGGCCCAACCCGGCCC
>JBGSYU010000559.1:0-19760 GCA_041750715.1 Lacipirellula sp. | reverse complement strand
GTCATTAATCCATCATTGATCCAATGCACGAGCGTTAAGTCGAGTTTGAACGCTCCCATCGAGACGCCCATCCGCGTCTCCCAGATTTCGGCAAACTGGCTCGACCAAGGCGAGTTAGCGAGAATGAGCGCGAACGCGGTGCAGGCAAGTAAGACGATGCCGCCGGCAGCCTCGATGTGGAGAAATCGTACGACGGGCCGCAGCCATGGCTCGATTAACGGCTGGCGAGGTTGCGAGCTAGGTCGCGTCGGACGGTGGGTATCCGGCAGCCATTCTGGAATCTTCATACGTTCGCTCGGGTCTGCTATTGGCAGCTAATCGTCTGCGTGCATCGCGGGCGACATTAGCTCCGATCTCGACGCCCAAAGAGCGGCAACCAACCTTCTTGGCCGCTCCACGCAGGTACGACTCGTAATCAATACTTCGAAGTACGGACAATCACGAACCGGATGCTTTAGTTTTTCGTATTCGGGTAGAGCCCACGGTACGTTATTTGCACGGACACTGTCGGCGATCGCTGATCGCCAATCGTCCGCGGCGCAGATCACCAGACCCCAGGAGAACTGCAAAGTCCGGAAGCTGTCGCTCTGAGGTACTCCGAAGAGTCCGGTCAGATTCTTCGGAGTACCATCAGAATGGCCGTGCGCGCGGGACTTTGCAGTTCTCCTGTCACTAGACCCCGTCCCCGTGTGATTCGCAGGCGGGCTTTTTCATACTCGTGCAATTTTCAAAAAGTAAGTAGAGAGGTCAATCATGCTATGGACAACCCTTCTAATTTTCTTGGTACTTGGGATCCGGGTCTAGGCTTCGGCGTTGCAGGCGACTTAGTCCATAATTCTATCGTCGTTTTCGTCGTAGTGCGGGGCGGCAGAGTCGTTGGAGCATGAGTCGGATCATGGCAATCTGGACCATCGCTTCGCTGTTTTCCACCAACTCCTCATAATCATTGCTGAGCCGTCGCGAGTGTCCCAGCCAAGCAAAGGTCCGTTCCACCACGCGAGCGCCGCGGCAGAACTTGAAAGCCGATTTGCCCTTCCAGCTTTTTGACGATCTCCAGCGCCCAATCGCACCAACGCTGCAACCAAGCGATCGACTGCCCCGAGTAACCGCCGTCGACCCACACCAGCGAGATCGAGGGAAACGAAGCCGCTGCACGAATGAACAACTCCTTGGCTCCATCGCGATCTTCAATCGCCGCCGAATGAACCGCTACCGCCAACAAGAGACCTAACGTATCGACCAGCATCGCTCAGCGCGCGTACCTCGCGAGGAAAAGTCCTTGAAAACCTTTAGCCGTGTTGCGGCGTGGGCAGCGATCGCAATAGCAGCGATTGTTAACGCCGCTGGGTATCTATTTAACCTTTACCGCTTTGCCGGGTTCGATAAAGTCCTTCATGGATACACGCTCTTTGCAATAACATTCGTGGTCGCTTACTTTTGCGACGACCGTGTGCTGACAGGACAGCGGAAACATCCTGTCTTGCTCTTTCTCGCGGTCACTCTAATCGGCGTGGGCATCGGCGGCGTTTGGGAGGTTCTCGAATGGTGGTACGACATGACAACGGCCGCTAACACCATTCGAGGGAAGTACGACACGATGTTTGACTTGGTCGTCGATACAGCGGGCGCGGCGCTGGCAGCAGTCGCTCATATTTTACGCGGCCGGCGCACGCCAGAGCCTGTCATTTAAAGACGCGACCGCTGACGCACTCTACTTACGAACAAACTTCTGGAGCGAACGGATCCATGTACATTTTAATCTGGGCGAGGATATCGCTGCTAGCGGCTGTCCTGTTATCGGCAGCCGCACATGGTCAGTCCGTGGAAGAAAACGAGAGCGAATTGCTCCGCCCCTTGAACAGAGCGCGGGCGCCAAGTAGTCTCCCCGACGTATCGAAGTCCGCGGAGGACATTGTCCAGAGAACAAATGAGTTCCGCCAAGCGCAAAGCCTATCGGCGACCCAAGTGGACGCCAAGCTTCGCAAAACGGCTCAGTATTTTGCCGACTTCATGGCACGCACCGACCAGTATGGTCATAACGCGGATGGACAGCGGCCGGCTGGCCGGGTGACGGATCGTGGCTACGACTATTGCATTATCGCGGAGAATATCGCGTATCGTTACCGTGCCGATGGATTCGAAACGCACGAATTGGCCCAGAAGTTCTTCAAGGGTTGGAAGAGCTCACCCGAACATCGCCAAAACATGCTCGACCCGGACGTCACGGAAACCGGCGTGGCGATTAGCCGAAGCGACCAGAGCGGCTACTATTATGCCGTGCAATTATTTGGTCGCCAGAAATCGAAGGCAATCGAATTCACGATTGCAAACCATGCCGACGCCAATATTGAGTACAAGATTGGCGAGCGAGTTTTCGACATACCGCCGCGTTACATTCGGACCCACGAACGCTGCCGTCCTTCAGAAGTGACGTTTCGCTGGCCGGGTTCTAAGGCTGACCCCAAGGTGGTGCAGCCACAAAACGGCGACCGCTTCACAATTGAAAAAGAGAATGAAGCCTTCCGGCTCAAGCAAGAGGAAAGCAGGAGCCCTGCTGAAACGGCAGCGCCCGCGAATTGAAAGCTGGTGGCGGATGATCCATCCATGCACACGTATCTGCCTGTCGGGCACAGAATGGCATGCCTTAGGTCGCCTGCTGCCCGTCGCGACGCTTGGCTCCCACGGCCCGGGCGCCGGACGAGGGCCGTGTTCCCTGGCCGTAACTATTTGCCCAAACCTGCGTCAACTCAGCGCCGAGCAGCACGATCAGCGACGTGTAATAGAGCCATGCCAGAACGGCAATGATCGATGCTGCCGCATCGCCCCAGCTTGCACCCAGGTTCGCCCGCTGCATATACCAAGCGATCAGTGCCTTGCCGAGGACGAACAACCCGGCTGTAACAGCCGCGCCAAGCCAGGTATCGCGCCAAGCCATCTCGGCGTCGGGAAGCACCTTGAAGATAGCGGCAAAGAGCAGTGTCGCTATGAAGAATGTCAACAAGTTATCCAACGTCACGCTGGTGACGCGAACTAGCATGCCGGGCGCGGCCCCTTGGACGACCTGAATAATTTGGGTAATGACCGCGCTGACCACCAACGATACGAGCAACAATAACGCCATGACCAGGATCATCCCGAGCGAGAGCAGCCGCTTCATGAAGTATCGCTCGATTCCCCCTTGCTCTGGGTCGGGTTCCACGTCCCAAGCCCGATTCAACGACAATTGGAGTTGGGCAAATAAGCCCGTAGCGGTGAACACCAGCACCAGTATCCCCACGATTTGACCGAACAGGCCAACGCCGCCCAGCGATTTGGATTTCGCGCGATCGGCAACCGACTGCAATCTTGATTCCGACGGATTCGGAGGCATTTCCTGCGTGCCCTCTTCGTCCTTGTCGGTTGCCCCGGCGGGAATGCCAAGTTGAGATTTGACGACACGGTTAATTCGATCCGGTGAAATCCCGGCAAAGCCGGCGAGCAGGAAGACCACCACCAATAGCGGAGGAAGCGCGAAGATCGCATAGTAGGCGATCGCTGCGCCGCTGCTCATGCAATCGTCCTCCATGAATTGAGAGGCCGCTTGCCTTAATGTGTGAAAGAAATTTCGCACGATCGGTTCACGGCTATGGAAGTGATGAAGCGTTCCAAGTGGCCCCGCGAAACAATCGACTGCCTGAGGTCATTATCGGCTGCGGCTATTCTTCATGCTTCGCAGCGCGCTTGGCTCGATCGATCGCTTGCTCCGATTTCGCCTTCGTTTCTCCAGCAGCCTGATCGAACTTGCCTTCGCGGCGGAGTTCATCGTCGTTCGTCAGTGCGCCCGCCGCCTCTTTCGCGCGGCCTTTCATCTTGGTGATTTTTCCGTTAATCGTGCGAGCCGAGCGATTAATCTGCTGCTGCTGCTTGTCACCGTGCTTGACCGTTTGCACGACGACTACCTGCTTGTCACTGACCTTGATCATCGGTCCACTGACCGTGATCTGCTCGCCTTCTTGGAGCCGCTGCTGGTCCTGCAGCGAAGATTGAGCAGCCTGCTGACCCTGCCGCTCTTGATTTCCAAACTGGTCAGCTCGACCCAGATCCACGATGAAGGTCTTGCCCTGGTCCGACGCGACTTGCGCGACAAGTCGCTCGCCGCCGTTGCGGACCATCACCTTTTTAGAGTTTTCGATCTTACCCGTCACTTGAACCTGCTTCGAACTGCCTTGCGGCTGCTGCTTGCCGGTCTTACCCTTCTGGTCGCTCGCGTTGCGACTGGTGTTGAACGAGTAGAACTCATATTCGTCATACGAACCGTCGCCGTTCGTGTCCTGGTAGGAGACCAAGGCATCGTAGTAGCCGTCGTTGTCGTAATCGTAATAGTTTTGCGTGTAGTCGTATGTGCCGGTGTTGCCGAGACCGTCGTAGTTGGAATAGCTATTATTGGCGTCGTAGTCGAAATACCAATCGTCATTCGAATTGCTTTTGTCGTAGCCGTAGCCGCTGTTCGACTCATTATCCTGGTCGCTTTCAACCGCACTCCAGTCGTACGATTCGTCGCCGCAGTTGCCGGCAACCTCGTCGGTCGGATCGTAGTCGTTCCCATCGAGCCATTCGCTGACGTCGTACTAGGCGTCATCATCGTAAATAGGACGTGCTTTTTTCGAATTCCTCGGCCGCCACGACGGACGGAAACGTCCACAACAGGGCAATAACTGGCCCCGCCAACAATAGTGTGTGTAATGCGCGAATTCGCATGACTGACTCCCTTACTCTTTACAAGTTTTGCACGCTCCGATTGCGATACACGTGCAGGACCACGAATGCGCACTTGATGCACGCGCACGGAACGAGAAGCAATGGCACCGCAGGCCAATAAAAGCACGCAGCGTCGAAATGTCGCGATATGCGGTTACCAGTCACTTTCGAAATGCGATCGACGATCATTGCAACATTCGTACCGCAATACCAAATCGGGCGTGAAGAATTTCGGAGTCATCACAGGTGGTTGTGACTGCGATGGGGACGCCTGCGGCGGCGTAACATGGCGAGGTATTTCTCGTCGACTTTCCAAGCGGGCTCTTCGAAGTTCGCGCGAGTTTTCGACCAAGTTGGCAGCCAGTAGGTCACGCGCCTGTCTACGACGACATTTCGCGGAATACGAAATCGGCAGCGTGGGCGCGACAAATTGTAATCTGATATGGAGGCGAGGGCCCTTCACGGCATGCTGCGCAATCGGCGCATGCCAGCATTTTATGACTTCCGGTTACGCATTACTTGCAATGCGAAAACGGGCGCGTATGTTACCGGTCCTCGAGCGCGTCTTTCACATACAGTTCGCGTACCAGAATAAAAGCGACGACGGCCAGCGGCGTTGCCAGCAGCAACCCGAGGAATCCTGCGGTCATTCCCATCAGTAACTGAACGGTAAGAATCATCGCCGGCGGCAAACTCACCTGTTGCTGATCGATTAGCGGCGTGATGAAATAGCTCTCCACAAATTGTAGCGCCAGATAGTAGCCGGCCACGTAGAGCGCGGCATTGCCTCCCTGTTGGAGACCGATCAGAATCGGTGGAACCGACGCTAGGAGCGGGCCGAGATTGGGCACAAAACATAGCAATGCGGCTAGCACACCCTGTGTGACCGGCAGCGGAATGCCGATGATCCACAAACCAATTGTTGAGCCAACCCCGATAAGCGCCATGGCCGCCAAACGGCCGAGCATCCACCTCCACAACTTCTTTGAAATAGTCTGAAGCACCCTATTCAAGCGTGGCCGAGTGTGCGGCGGGAGCAATCGGACCAGGCCGTCGCGATATATCTCGGGTTGCAGCGCGAAGTAGAATCCGAGAAACACTGCCAATACCAGGCCGCCAATCGCCGAGAGCGTAATCGCGATGGCCGACCGCGCTTTGGTCACCACTTTCACGCTCGACGGCAACAAACCTGTGTTGCCCTCAGCGGATACTCCATCGATCCACGCTCTCAGTCGGCTCTGCTCAAACCGATTCCACATGCGTTCCCCAGCGTCAATAAACTCCGCGGAAAACTCGGAAACCTGTTGGCTGATTCGGCTGCCCATAAAGTAGCCGACTCCGCCCACGAGCATCAGAAGCGATATCACAACAATGGCCAACCCGGCGCCGTAACGAACGTTTAAAACGTGCGCAAGATGTCGGCTGAGGTGGTTTAGAAACAGCCCGAACAGGATGCCGGCAAATACAACCAGAAGACCTTGTATGAGCCATGTCGTTGCGGCGATGACCACGACGACTCCAGCGACGACGGCAGTCGTCAGCAACACCCGTCTAGTGTAGGGGCGCAATTCGCCAGCGTTGTTCATGACTTTTGGGCGACCGCAAAGCGTGTACCGCGGCCTCCTCAAAGCACGCCCATTCGAGTTCGCAACTTCCCCGTTGACAAACCCAGCTTCAAAGTGCCGTGCAGCGCGCGTCTCTGGGATACCGGAAGTATGATATTTTAGGCGACCATCCTGGCGGGAATTTGGGCCTTGAAGAAGGTTGCAGCCCATGGATGTCTGATGGTATTGGGAAATGTGGGGAAATGCAGCCTGAATTTCGGTAATCGCAACCCCGCCATAACGTCTAATCATGGAACGCTCCGATCACCCGCTCGACCCGGCTCATGCCCCAGAATCCAACACGGCCGAAAGCAACGCCTGCAAAGCTGAGCGACCCCGCCGATTGGGTTGACCGCTACGGCGACGCCCTGCTGCGTTTTGCAGGCGGCCGGGTCGCGAGTCGCGAACTTGCGGAAGACCTCGTCCAAGAGACGTTTCTCGCCGCTTTTCGCCATCGGGCTCAGTTCGACGGTAAGTCGGCGTTCGGCACATGGTTGGTGGCCATTCTGCGGCGAAAAATCGTCGACTACCACCGCAAGTCCGGGCGTTCTCCCGACCTCGACGCCGAATCGCTGGCCGCAGTTGACGACCCGTTCACTGCCAAGGGGAAGTGGTCCGGTTCTTCCACCGAATGGCGAACGGCTCCGAAAGACCTGGCTGAGAACGCCGAGTTCTGGAACGTCTTTCACAGCTGTATGTCCGGCTTGCCGAGGCACTTGGCACAGGCGTTTCAGATGCGAGAACTCGCTAGGGTCACGGTCGACGATGCGAGCAAACAGACCGGCATCACGCCGAAGAATCTGGCCGTTCGTCTCCATCGAGCAAGATTGTTACTGAGAAAGTGTTTGGAAAAGAATTGGTTCCGCAGCGAACCGGGAGGAGCCTCGTGAATTCGAAGCAAGAAGTTCCCCTGGTAGGCCTGTCGTGCCGCGAAGCGTCGCGGCTGATTTCGGCGTCGCTCGACCGCGACTTGTCACGCCGCGAGCGATGGTCGCTACGCATGCACACGTTGTTGTGTACTGCTTGCCAACGCTTTGCCCAGCAAACCAAGATGATTCGCGAAGCTGTCGCGAACATGCCCGACGCGCTTCGCGAACATTGGCCTGACAGCACGTTGGAGCTGTCCGCCGAGCGGCGAACTCAGATTAAACGCCTACTTTTCGAAGCCCGCCAAGCGGATTCGCAAGATTGAGAGAATCGCAGGCGAGCGTCTTCTTTTCACCGAGTCTGCATGTAACGCGGCCTAGCGTTTCGAGCTTCATCGACTCTCACATGGCGGCGAACGCGCAGTCGCAATGCCGCGTCTCGCGTTCAAGTCAGGTGACAGCACTCTCTCTGGCATGGCCGTCGTGCAAAGTATTTCCTGGCCTTTGCCACATTCGCTGTAATCGTCAAGCATCTCCCACGTCTAACTTACTGACGCCGCCGAGTGCTTGGGAGTCGGGTCGCCGCCTCGGCCGGCGCCCTCGCTTGTTCCCGCTTGCACCAAGTCACTTTTTTCGGCGGTATGTTTTCACCAACAGAGGAGTGGGTCGATGAGTTGCTACAGATGGTTGAGTTTCGTGGGCGTTCTTTCAGTGTCGCTGCTGGCGACAGTCAGTACCGCACGAGCGATCCAAGTGCGAATCACGGTCGAGAACCTTGCCCCCGCGAATAGCGTCTCGCTGGCGCCCTTGCGATTTGGTTTCGGTACGGGGGTCTTCGATTCGTTCGACAATGACCAAGTCGCATTCCCGCTTGGTGCTCCGGACATCTCCCAGGCGCCCATTGTGACGATTGCCGAAGGAGGTTCGGGCTCGACATGGTTTCCCGCATTTCAAGCCGCGGAGCCAAATGCCGACCTCGGTAGTGTTTTCAACCCATCATTTCCACCTATTACTCCGGGTGAAATCAATTCAACCATCATCGACGTCGACCCGACGAACCGCTTCTTTACATTCGGGACGATGGTGGTGCCGAGCAACGACCATTTCCTTGGCAACGCTAACCCGACGGCCTTCGAGATCTTCGACGCGGGTGGGAACTTGTTGCTAACCAGCATCACGGAAGACGCCAGCCGAATTTGGGATGCCGGTTCAGAAACCGAAAATCCAGCCAATGCCGCCTTCTTAGTTGGCGGCGTCAACGCTCAACGAGAAAATGAGAATCTGCCGGTCACGTTCAACTTCACCGACTTCTCGGCATTCAATGGGCTGACGACTGCGGCCGGGTATATCTTCGACAGCTCGCTGCTGTCTGCGAATACTCCGGTGTTGAGGGTCTCGTTCGAGGTCGTACCCGAGCCAAGTTCAGTGGCATTGGTAGCTTTCGGCGGCGTCGCACTGGCGACTCTGCGCCGCCGACTCGTCGGCTGAGGCCCCGATTGAATCCGAGGAAAGACATGCGACAGGCGTGCGAGAAAAACTCGCACGCCTGTTCTCGTTTGCCGGGTATGTTTTGTTTCTTGGAGTCGCGGAGAGGGAAGGTCTCTGCGGGCTGTGGTGCACGGAACTGCGAGGGTGAACCCGCCAACCGCCGATCGCCGAACGGCATTCGTGAATTGGCGTAAAGGGACTCGCGGCTTATTACTCCGCTTCCGGCCGCTGCCGACCGGGGCGACGTCCCCTTTCGCCGTCACCCTCCTCGCTTGGCCCGCCGCGTCGCGGTCCGCGCTCGCCGCCGCGTCCGCCGCCAAACCGATCGCCCATGCGGCGCGTGATCTGTTCCATTTCCGCCGCGTCGATAAACCCGTCGTCGTTCTTGTCGCCGCCTTGCAACATGCCCCGGGCTTGCTGCGGCACTTCATCCGCCGAAAGCTTGCCATCGCCGTCTCTGTCGTTCGCCATCATCCGCTCGGTCATTTGGCGAGCGTCGAACCCGCCGCCGCCGAAGCGTCCGCCTTCTCCGCCGCCGCCAAACGCCCCGCGCATCTGCTCCATGCCGGCCAGAAGTTCCTGACGATCGAGGATCAGATTGCCGTCGGGATCGCGGAAGCGACGAAGCATTCCCAGCGCGCGATCATCGTCGGCGACTTCGTCGAGACCGATTCTGCCGTCTTTGTTTTGATCGAATTGCCGAATCAAATCGTCGACCATCGCCGCGGCATCTCCCCCGCCAAACGGCCCGCCGGGTCCCCCGCCGAAGGGCCCGCCCGGTCCTCCACCTTGCGGCGAAGCCTCGGCCAGCGTGATATTGCCGTCGCCATCGGCGTCGAGCTTCTTTAGCGATGCGACCGCCTTACGCAGCTCGACCGTGCTGATCGAGCCGTCGCCGTCGACGTCGATCGCCTCGAACATCGGGTTGCCGCGCCGCATCCCGCCGCCGAACCGGCCCCCTTCCTCGCCGGGCCCGCGGCGACCACGACGGTCATCGGTGCGCTCCCGCCGGCCACGCTCGCGCTCGGTGGAATCCGCGGAGTCTTCGTCCATCAATTCTTCGTCCGCGGCGGGAGTCGCCGACCGAGCCGGGCGACGCGCCGCGCGGCCCGCGTTGCTCCCCGGACCTTCATCGCCCGGCGCCTGCGCCAGAACTGGAGCTGCCGTGAGCAAGCACAAGGCGAGCGTGCAAAAACTTCGTGCCATGATCGTTCTCCTAGTAAAATACGCGAAGGCGCCTGGGGTGCGCAGTTGCAGTATAGCTCGTTGCCGCGGCTGGATACACAGATACAACCCCGGCCGCCCAGAGCCGTTTCGGCCTCCGGCCACTTTCGGAGCAAGTTTTGCGCCTGTCGAACGTCGCCTGTAGACATGCGTTGCGTTTGGTATCCTTTTAAGATGGCTATTAGGCCCGCGGGGCTTGCCCTGCGGCGCACCGCCGCAAGCGGCGGGGCTAAATTGCGTTCCGCCAAAGCGTCCGGGCGAATCACACCCTAGGCAACTCGGTTATGGACCCATCGCGACCGACGGTGCTTGTCACCGGCGCCTCGTCGGGCATCGGATTGGTCACGGCCCAGCTTTTGGCGAGCGAAGGCTACCATGTGCTGGCAGGAGTGCGTTCCGAAAGCGGACGCGAGCGACTAGTCGCTTGCCAGGCGACCAATCTCATCCCCGTCTGGCTCGACGTAACGCAGCCCGAGCACGTCGAGCGACTTATCCCCGAAATCCGGCGACTGAGCCCCAGCGGTTTGTTTGCCCTGGTGAACAACGCCGGTATCGGCCCACCCGCCGCCGTCGAGCTCACCGACCTCGACGAACTGCGGCGCGTACTGGAGGTCAACACGCTCGCCCCGCTGCGAATGATTCAGGCCTGCCTGCCCCTGCTTCGCGAAGGTCGCGGGCGGATCGTGAACATCTCCAGCATGAACGGCTCGATCGCGCTGCCGATGGTCGGCGCCTATTCCGCCAGCAAGTTCGCGCTCGAGGCGCTCTCCGATGCCCTGCGAATCGAATTACGACCTTGGGACATTCCGATCGTGCTCATCCGTCCCGGCCAGGTTGGAACCGATATTTTCGCCAAGGCCCGTACGGCGCTGGAGCAGCGATCGCAAGTGATTCCGCCCGAACTGCGCGATGGCTACGAAAAGTTGTATGCCCGCGCCGCGAAGTTCAATGAACGCGGCGCCACGGCGGCGACGCCCCCGTCGGCCGTCGCTCGGGTGGTGCTGAAAGCGCTCCGCGCTCGGCGGCCGCGCTTGCGCTACATCGTCGGAGCCGACGCTCGCGCCTTGCAATTGGCCCGGGCCGTGTTCCCCACGCGGTGGCTCGACCGCTTCATCGCCGCCATTGCCGGCGCCGATCGCACATAAGCTTGGAGCCCGCAGCGCTAGCAAGGAGCGTCGCCGCCGACCTGTCATTCTGAGCGCAGCGAAGAATCTAGCGTCGCATCAGATCCTTCGCTGTGCTCAGGATGACCGCTCGTGGCAACTTGCACGCCCTTAAATCTTGCACGCCCTTGATTCCCGCGCGCGCTTAATTCTCGTCCCCAGCTTCCTGCATCGCCGCCCCCAGCTCGCCGCGGTACACCTCAAAATTCTTCGCGAACACCTTCCGCGCAAAAAACTCGTCGCCCGGCAGTCGGTTCCACAAGCTCGACACGATCGGCCGAAATGTGCCGCCCGCGCGCCGCTTCGTCTCGTTGGTCATCGGCCCCAGCGTGAGCATCTTCGCCCCGCTCGCGATCGCCAGTTCGATCCCCGACGAAATGAGGTTGTGATACGCCTTCACTTCGTGCGACTTTACGTGGTCGAGTCCGCCGTGGCACTGCATGAGCCGGTCGCCGTCCTGCAGTAGGCTCATGAATCCAATCACTTGGCCGTCGAGATGCGCGGTCAACACGATCTGCCACTGGGCCGCTATCGCGGCGGGGTTCGTCAGCACGTCGTTGTATGGAACGTTAAACTGGCTGTGGGCGCCGCTCGATCCCAGGCACGCCATCACCTGCCGGTGCAACTCCGGGTTATCCGCGAGATGGCCGCGATACTCTTGAATCGTCGCGCCGGCCTTCGTGAACACATCTCGCTCGCGGCGAAAATTCCGGCGGCGATTCTTGCTCAGCGTTGCGACATATTGGTCCAGCGACGCGCATCCATCAACCACCACCTGCACCATTGGCAGCGTGTGAAACTGGTGGTACTTCTCGCCCGCCGCCCACGCGGACTCCTCGGGCGGCTCGGAAATCCAAATCGTGTCGACCTTCTTCTGTGATTTCAGAAACGCCGAAATGGCCCGTTTGACCGCTGCGCGATCAACCCCTGGCGCGGTGAAGAACGGCGACCGCGCATCGTACGCCATAAAGGCGGTGTCCAGGAGAAACGTCGTCTTGCGGGCGAGAGGCCCGAGGATCGGCCCTAGCCACCGCCGCATGGCGGGACGCAGCATGTCAGTCGCTTTGCGCTTTCGCAACCGCACCACTGGCACGACGCCGACCAGTCGCTCGCCCTCGTACGCCTTGGTCCAGAACAGCTCGGTGTCAGGCGTCGAAAACGGAAAATAGAGTCCGCAACTCTTAATTGCCTCGCCGCCGTCCACCGCCGCCCGCTCGATTGCCGTCAAGTTGACGTCGGTTTTGATGCGATAGAGAGACGGGGGTGGCGTCTTGCGGAACGTCATGGAAGTCAAATGGCCGAAGGCGTGGTTGCGCGAAAAAGGCCCCACGGGTCGGATTTCCGCAAAAGTAACCCTAGTTCACCCTAGGCCAAGCTCCAGCTTAACGCAAAGCCCTTCGGCACGGATTTCGCCGCTAAATCTAGACCCGCATGTCGTAAACCCGGCGCCCACCGTACGACGCCATCGCGATCGGCCGGCAAAAAGGGACTCGGCGAAAATGGGTAGTATCCTAAAGTTGTGTTGCTGGGGCTCCAAGGAGTCAGGAGTCGGAAGAAATCTGCGCATCCGGCCCAACCCTGACTCCTGACTCCTGCCCCCTGATAAGCCGGCAACATATTCTTAGGACACTACCCGAAAACGCGCAGGTTTGACCCCCCTTCGCAAATTGGATAACGTAAAATAGACCCAGACGTACGAGCGAACAAAGCGTTTCAGCGAATCTGAAACCAATCGCCTTGCGAATACTTCCGCTACCTAAGTGGCCAGCACCCTTTGAAGCTGCCTGCTCCCGCCCGCATGGATGTCACAACTGCTGCTGCGTTTGCGCTCTACGGTGCAAGCGGCAGACCACGGCGTCCCTCACCACTGAGTGCAGTCTTGGCTTCGGTCACCCATTTCACTGCCGATGAACATCGCTCGCTGGGCGAGAAGCGCACGCTGCCGCGCATGCTGTCGATCCCTACAGCCGCGTTGGCGATGGCGGCCAACGGCTACCTCTTTAGCAGCTCCCATGCGTGGACCCAAGCCACTCCGTGGATCGCAGCCGTCCTAGTCGCCCTTACCGCGTCGATGATGTTCTGCTGGACTAGCGCCCTGCACGAAGCGGCCCATCAAACGCTGTTCAAATCGCGGTGGCTCTCGGTGCTGTGCGGTCGATTATTGGGGACGACGATGTTCACGCCCTACACCGCCTATCGCGAAGTTCACATCCGTCATCACGCCTACTTGAACACGCCCAAAGATTGGGAGCTGTGGCCCTACAGCGATCCCAACGCCTCGCTCGCTTTCCGCCGGGCGTTCGTGTGGTTCGACTTGCTGTGCGGCGTCGCCGCCGGGCCGATCATCTACGGGCGGATCTTCTTCCATAAGAACTCCCCGATTAAGTCGCCGGAAGTCCGCCGCGAAATTCGCTACGAATACCTGGCGATCGCCGCGGTATGGGCCGGCATTTGGGCCTACTGTACGATCGCGCACCAGTGGACCGCGCACCTGATCGTGGTCATCTTGCCGATGTATCTCGCCGCGTTCATGCAGACCTTCCGCAAGTTCACCGAGCATCTCGGCATGGCCAGCTTCGATCCGCTCCAGGGCACCCGCACCGTGCTGCCCCGCAAGTGGCTGCTGCGACTCAGCTCGTTTCTGAACTTCGACATCTTCATCCACGGCCCGCATCACCGCCACCCGCGGCTGACGCACACCACGCTCGAGGCCAAACTGCACGAGTACCAAGCCGAAAACCCCGACGTGAATTACCCCGCCTACGAGCGCTATTGGCAAGCGATGCTCGCCATGGCCCCGTCGATGATCTTCAACCCCGGCTGCGGCGTAAACGCCGGCGGCGAGCGCGCCGCGGCGACCGGGTCCCCCGACGAAGCCGAAGACTTCGACAGCGACGTGGTGCTGGCTGCGGCGCACCATCACTAAAGCGACAATTAGCCCCCGGTCAGTGACCGGGGGCTAAATGAGTTACGCCGCCTCATCCGGCGGATGATAGCGCGCGCTCAAGCGATTTCGCAGCGCTGCCAGCCGGCCCTGCGAGCTCAGCCCCGCCAATCCTACCGTTGCCGCCGCTTCCCCTGCCGCGGGCCGGCCGCGCACCACGACGTCCATCCCCTCGCCGAAGTAATATTTGCGCGCTTCGGGGTTCCGCAGCACTTCCTCCGGCCGCCCGTGGCACAGCACTTGGCCAGCGCGAATGACGTAACTGCGGTCGGTGATCTCCAGCGTCTCGCGTACCTGGTGGTCGGTAATCAGAATCGAGATGCCGCGTTCGCGCAGGTCGCGCACGATCTCCTGAATGCTTGCGATCGTCACCGGATCGATGCCCGTGAACGGCTCGTCCAGCAAGATAAGCGTCGGATTGGAAACCAGGCACCGCGCGATTTCCACCCGCCGCCGCTCGCCGCCCGACAGCGACATCGCCTTCGCCTTGCGCAGCTTCGAGATGCCGAACTGCTCCAGCAGTTCATCGCAACGCCGCTTGCGCTGCTTACGATTCATGCCGAGCATTTCCATCACGCCCAGCAGGTTGTTCTGCACCGAGAGCTTGCGAAACACGCTCGATTCCTGAGCGAGATAGCCCATTCCCCCCTCGCGGGCCCGTTTGAACATGGGCCAGGTGGTGACATCCCGATCGTGGAGCACGACCGTGCCCGCATCGGGGTCGATCATTCCGCAGGCCATGCGAAAGGTCGTCGTCTTGCCGGCGCCATTGGGCCCCAGCAACCCGACGATCTCGCCGGGGCGCACTTCAAAATCGACGCCGTCGACGATGCGCCGCCGGCCGTAGTTCTTTACCAGGCCGCGAACTTTTAGGAGAGTCATTGAAATTCGTCCTCCATGACGAAGGGCTATCGGCTGGCGGCTGGCGGCCAGAAAGGAGAGTTCAACGTGCCCCCCTCTGGCCGCCAGCCAATAGCCGCCAGCCGCCAGCCCTATCTAACCAATCTCATATCGCCAAAATTCGGCCATCCCGGCAGCATTGGCAACCCGGGGATGCTTCCCCACGAGTGGGGCCAAAATACGCACACCGCTTTGCCGATCACCAGCCGCCGGTCCAAGTACGGCCCGCCCGGCACGTCTCGGCCGCCGTTGCTCATCATCCACAGCCGACAGTCCTTGCTCTCGGGACTGTTGTCGCCGAATACCAAGAGCTGCCCTTCCTTCACGGGAAAATCTCGCGCGTGCCGCGTGGCGAAGTGGCTCCACTGGCTCGGCTGCGAGAACAGCTCCTCCGGCGTTAGCCGCGTCGCTTCGTAGTCGGTGGAGAAGTTCATGTCCTCGCCGGCCTTGGTGGCGATATAGTAGATATCCCGAAGCACCGCCAGCCGGTTCACTGCCAGCTTGGCCCCGCGTGAGGCAATGCCGGCCGGCGCCAAGTCCCCCTGATCGTCACTTTCCACCGCACTGGCCCACGGCAGCATCCCTTCGCGTCCGCCGGGCAGTAATTTGTCTGGATCGTACGTCACCGCGCCGCCTGCGACTAACTTGCCGTCAACCCATAGCAGGAGTTGATCGTCGACGTTCGCCAGCCGCAGCGTGTATGCGCCGGGCCCGATGACGCCCGTCTCTCGCATCTCTTCAAACGGCAGCTTCTCGCCAGTGCGGCCGTCGATCGCCGAGAACTCAGCCTTGCCGCTGGTCAGGTTAATCGCGACTTGAAAATGATAGCCCGCCTCAACCACCTCGAGCACCAACTCCCCGCGGGCCGCTTGAATTTCGACGTCGGCCTCGACCGCCAAGTCACCGACCCACTCGGTGCCCAGGCTACCGCCGTTCTGACCCGAGTTGGGTTTGATTTGCCAACCGTGGGCTTCGGCGAAACTGCGCGTGAGCCGCGCATTGTAGGCGTTGAAATCGACGATCAACTGCGGATGCACGTACTGCTGAACCTCGTCGACGTCGACGCCTTCCGCTTGCTCCATCGCTTCGACCGAGCCGGCCGCCTCGGCCTGTCGCACGATGTTCCAGGCGAGGTCCGTCGGCACTTGATGCCGATATCGCAGCCACGCCTCGTCCGTGGCTTCCTTCCTATCGACCGTGAACCGTTGCGACACCGTCGCGTCGCCCGCCTCGGCTTCCATCTTCCATCCGTCGGGCGTCGTCGCCGCCCAACGTAGCGGCCAGCCAATTTCGTAGAGCGACGACGGCTCGTAGTCCGTGTCGTGCACCACCTGCAGCATCGCCGCCACCGTGTCCGCCGGCTTGCGCTCGATCTTGAAATCGGCGTCCGCCGCATCGAGCGGCTTGGTGAATAGGTCGCCCTGAAAAATCCGCACCACCTCGCCCGGCAATCCTGTGAGCCGCTTAATGTAATTCATGTTCCCGTCGCCAGGAAACTTAAACACCACCACGTCCCACCGTTGGGGCTCGCTGAAATCCAATCCGTATTTGTTCACGAGAATCCGGTCGCCCGGGTAGCTCGACTGGTACTCGACCCCCTCAACGTCGACTTCCTCCGCCACCCCGGGCGGCAAGTCGGGCCGCATGGGCATCAGGTACCGGCACATCGGGCACATGCCGCCGACCACGTCCAGCTTGGCGACGTCCGCTTTCAGCAGATCCGCCCGCATGCCGCGCACCGAGGGCAAGTTCGCCAGCAGGCGGTCCCGTTCTTCGCCCTCGCTGCTGGCCGTCGTGCGAAACTCGTACCCGCACTGGGCGCAGTGAACGTCCTTATGCTGCCCCATGAGCGACGGCGACATCGACCCCGTAGGGATGACGAACGCCTCCGCCTCGAAGGTGCGGAACAAGAACGCCAGGACGAACGCCACGACGATCGACTCGATCGTCTCGCGAAACACCAGAAATTGCCCGCCTGCCGCCGCACCCGTGGCCGCTTGCGGCTTAGCGCTATGCGCGTCCTCCGCCCGAGCATCCCGCCGCACCTGAGTCGTCTTTTTTCCAGCCATTAAGTTTCGTACGCTCCCACCTCACCTAAAGTTTTCGTCCGAGGGGCCGCAATATAGCCGTTATCGCCACTCCGTGGAAAGTTAATACGCTACGGAACCCCCCGTCGGAGAGCCCAAACGCTAGCGAGGGCGATCGAACACGCCCTTGCTAGCGCGTCGGGCTTTGCGCCCATCCGCTCGATTTCGCTACTGCAACTGCCTAAAACCTCTGCTAAATTTTCCTGTCACCCATCCCCAGTCCCCAACCCCCAGCCCCCATGCGCCTCCTCCCCCGCAAACGAGTCCCCTTCGCCCGCTGGGGGCACCAGGTCTGCGACTTCCAGCTCGCCGCCGACGGGCTCGTTCAATTCGCCCAATGGCAGCACCCTCGCACCAGCATTCAAGCGATCGCCCAGGAAGAAATCGACGGCCTCCGGCAATTCCTCGCCGCGGGCGACTTTGCGATCGACATTGGCGCCCACACGGGCGATACCACCGTGCCGATGGCTCTGGCAGCCGGCGCCTCGGGCTGCGTCCTGGCTTTAGAACCGAATCCGTACGTCTACGCCGTGCTGGAAGCGAACGCCGCGCTCAACGCCTGCCGCACCCGCATCGTGCCGCAGTGCATCGCCGCCACCCAGGAGGATGGCGCCTTCGTCTTCCACTATGGCGACGCCTCGTACTGTAACGGCGGGCTCGCTCAAACTTGGTTCCGCAATCCCCTGCGGCGCCGGTACCCGCTGCCCGTCGTCGGCCGTAACTTGCTCCGCGTTCTGCGCGACGAATTTACCGCGTGGCTGCCGAAACTCGCGTATGTAAAAGTCGACGCCGAAGGCCACGATCGCACGATCCTCGAATCGATCGCACCGGTGCTCCGCGAATTTCAACCCGTCATTCGCGCCGAAGTTTTCCGCAAGCTCGCCGCCCCGGAGCGGCATGCCCTGTTCGACCTGCTCGAGGGTATCGGCTACGAAGTTTTCCGCTACGAGAGCGGCGCCAATCCGCAAGGCTCACGCATAACGCGCTCCTGCATGACTGCCAAAAAACATTTCGACGTCCTTGCCGTGCCCAAAGCCCGTCGCGCTCGGCGCGCTGCTTAGCAATACAGATTGAACCGCCAAGGTCGCCAAGGAAGAGAAGGACATTGGCGTCCTTGGCGGTAAGTCTTTACTGAGTCTTCGCCGGCAACTTTCGCAACTCGTCGACCAACGCCTCGAGCTGCTCTCGATCGCGCATCCGCCGCGTTGCGCGGAGGTCGGCCACCGCTATGGAGAAGATGACGCCGCCGCCAAGCAAGATCGCCACCAGATAGGTGCTCATCGCCCGCGGCGTCCGCGGCACATGGTCGAGGATCGTCAGCGCAGCGCCGACGACCCCGATGAGCGCGCTGGCGACCCATCGCCGCTGCAATTGCCGCCGCAGAAACTCCCGCCGGCGGCCCGCCGCCAGGCAGCGCCAGTCGCGCCACTGCTGCCAGTGCTGGGCCAAGAAAACGGCCGAAACCGCGACGAGGCCATATCCGAAGTAGTATGCCGCCGTCATGCTCGCAGTTCCGCCCCCACTTGCCGCGCCAGTAGCGTTAAGATCCGATCCCGCACCCCGTCCGCTTCTTCGTTAGTCAGCGTCGCCGTCGCCGAACGCAATTGCAAGCTAAACAGCAGGCTTTTGCGATCGACCCCCAGGCGCTGCGGGTCGCGATAAGTTTCCTGGTATTGCACCTCTTCCAGCAGGTCGCCCCCCGCCGTTCGCACTAGGTCCTGCACCGTCGCCCAGCGAACCGACTCGGCGACCACGACGTTCACGTCGCGGCTCACCGGTGGATACGGCGATAGCGGTCGCGCTGTCGGCGCCAGTTCCGCCGCCGCGACCAGCACGTCGAGATCCAACTCGGCAACGGTCGACCCGCCGCGAAGTTCAAATCGCGTGCGGCCCGCGTTGCCGAGCTCGCCGAGGTAGCCGAGCGCGTGGTCGCTAAGCCGCAAGCGGCATTGTCGCACCGCGTCCAACAGCGAGTACGCGGCTTCGCCCACGTTCAGCCGTTGCGATGGCGCCACGCGCCGAACCAGCGCCTCGACGACGCCCTTAAGTTCCAAGAAGCCGCCCCCGCTGGTCATCGCCAGAATTCGCTTCTGTTGCGGGATGCCGGCCTCCATCGGCAGATACACGTTGGCGATTTCAAACAACTCGATCACCGGGTTCGATAGCTTTTCATTGTGCCGACGGGCGGTCAGCAAGCTCGGCACGAGCGTCTGCCGCAGTCGATCGGCCCGCCGCAGCACGGGCGTCGACGCAGTGAGCGGCGGCGCCTCGGTCCACGGTCGGATCGCATCCACGAGCGACTCGTCCACGGCGCTTAGCGTCATCGCCTCGTCGAAACCCGCGGCGACCAGCACCGCTCGAACCTGCTCCAGCACGCGGTCCTGCCGGGAGCGCGTCGACGCGGCCATCTTCACGTTCGAGTCTTCGGGGATTTTGTCGTATCCGTAAATACGGGCGACCTCCTCGATCAGGTCAATCTCCCGCGTGAGATCGGCCCGCCAACTAGGTGGAATCACCTTTACGCACATCTCGCAAATATGCGTCTCCTCGCACCCCAGCGCCGTGAGAATCCGCTGCACCTCCGCATCGGGAACACTGATTCCAAGGATGCGCGGTATCTGCGCAAACCGCAACTTAACCACCGCCGCTCGCGGCTTAGCGCCCTGCCCTACATCGACGCTCCCGGCGGCAAGCGTCCCGCCGGCCGTCTCTAGAATCAGCTCGCAAGCCCGCCGACTGGCCCAATC
>JBGSYU010000558.1:0-1866 GCA_041750715.1 Lacipirellula sp. | reverse complement strand
GCGGCGGAGGCCCTCGCGCGACCACAGGGCTTCGCCGGCGGCAGCGCGGCGTATGCCGGAGATGATCTCTTCGCGGGAGGCGTTCTTCACCAGGTAGCCGGCGGCGCCAAGGGCCACGGCGCGGGCGATATATGTGGGGTTGTCGTACGAGCTGAACATCACCACGGCGCCGCCAGGCAGCTCGGTGCGAAGCTGACCCAGGACCGCCAGTCCGTCGGCGCCCGGCATACGAACGTCCAGCAGGACTACGTCGGGGCGGTGACGACGGGCCAGACGAACGGCCTCCTCGCCGTCGACGGCTTCGGCGACGATTTCAACATCGCGGACGTCGCCAAGCAAACTCGCCAGCCCAGCGCGGACCACGGCATGGTCATCGGCAATTAGCAGGCGGACGGTCATCGCTCAATGGCCCCCTCATTGCCCCGAGCGGCTTTTCCAGCAATGCGAAACGTGGCATTGCCGGCGCGGCAGTCGCGGTAGGGGCGCAGCGCCGGCTATGGATTGCGACGCTGGCGCCCGTTGCTAAACGATATCACGTTCGACGGGTGGGGCAACACAATTTGCGCTCAGACCGATTTTTGGGCGATTATTCGCTGAATGGCATCCGGCCAGCGAGTTTGGCGCGTGTTACGCTAGCAACCGCTGGAAAGTTGGCGGCACAAAAAGTCGGTATGGCGACCCCGCAATTTCGCCTCCGCAGGCAATTTTTACGACGCCTCGTTGCACTTTTTTAGCCCGTCGTTCGGGGGCTACGAATGGGCGCCGTGGTGGACCCGTCAACAGGTTTACACAGGCGTCCGTTTCACGCATACTCAGCGCGGCTTGAACGCCGCCGGAGTTTGACGGTGGCACATGGAGATGGATTTCACCCTTATCGATGGCCGCCCTCGCGAGACTCGCGCTATGCCCACGCTTTCGATGAACGAAGTCACCACCTACCGGTGGCCGCTGGAGCAAGACGTGCGGCGGTATGTCGCCGCGGGTTATGAAGGCATCGGCGTGTGGCGGCCGAAGCTGTCCGATTACGGCGAAGAGCATGCCGTCGATTTGATCGCCGAGTCGGGGCTGCGGGTGACGAACCTGCTGTGGGCCGGCGGGTTCACCGGCAGCGACGGACGCACGCCCGAGGAAAGCGTGCAGGACGCGGTTCAGGCGATTCGACTGGCCGGCGCGCTCGGGGCCGGCTGCCTCGTAGTGTATCCCGGCGGGCGGAATAACCATATCTATCGGCAGGCCGAGCGGTTGCTACGCGGGGCGCTCGACGAGTTGCTCGATTACGCGGCCGACGTCGAAGTGGCGCTCGCCATCGAGCCGATGCACGCGGCGTGCGCAGCCGACTGGACGTTTCTTACCGATCTCGAATCGACCATCGCGCTGGTCGAGAGCTACAACTCGCCGTTCTTAAAGCTGGTATTCGACACCTACCACTTTGGACACGATCGCGCGGTGCTCGCGAATTTGGCAGAGCTGGTTCCGCACATTGGCATCGTCCATTTAGGCGATCGCATCGAGGCGCATGCGACTGACCAAGATCGGCGTCGATTGGGCGAGGGGCGGCTGCATCTGGCGGAGCTAATTCGGGGACTAATGGAGGCGGGCTATACCGGCGATTTTGACGTGGAGCTGATAGGCCGCGAGATCGAGCCAAGCCAATATGACGAGGTGCTTTCTTCGTCGCTGGAATTCTTCGAGCGGGTGCTCTCGCCGGTGAGCGGGAACTACAAGTATTCGGCCGCCAAGACCGATGCGGAAATTGTGAACCACGACGACACGACGGACACGACGAGAAAAGAAAGGGCAAGCCGCAGGTTGTAGGCCGCCTCTTGATACTCTCAATGAACGGGCTCTTACGTCGTGCTCGTCGTG
>JBGSYU010000557.1:0-1519 GCA_041750715.1 Lacipirellula sp. | reverse complement strand
AAGCCGAACTTGCCGACGCAGCTCGATCCCGCGCTGATCGCCGACGCGGCCCTCCGCCGGCGGGCTTTCGCGAATTATCCGAACACGCTGCAAGGCTTCGAGGACATCGCCCTGCTAGCTCTGGCCGGCGCCGAGCTTAGCCCCGACCAGCGGCGGGAATTGATCTCGCGGCTCGCGCGGCCCGACTACCCCGATCTGCCGCAACGGATCGTCGCCGACTTCGACTACAAGAACAGCGGCGGCTTCGGGCAGTTCCCCATTCACCAGCGATTGCTGTTGGCCCAGCTCGATGAATTGCTGCGGCTCAGGCCGGAACTCTTAAACCAGGGGAACTTTGTCAACGCCTACTTGTCGAAGCTGCACCCGTCCGACGACGTCAACTGGCGGCAAGACAAGGCGGCCCTGGAAGCGTACCTCGACCGGCTGTGGGCGTTCGCCCGGCGGCTCGATCCGGTGCACAATTCGCTCAAGGCGCACGTCCTCTATCATCGGCTGGTGCTCGACCGCTCCCGCGGCGTCTACGATGCGGCCCGGTTCCTCGAGTACGTCAAGCTGCCGCGGAACGTCGTCTACATGGAGCCGAAATACCTGGAGCGGGAGGAAATCCGCCGCCATATCGCCAACTTGCAGGCCGACTACGCGCCGGTGACGCTGTTGCCGATCGTCGGCGACGATGAGCCGCTGGTCCGCAGCTACCTGCACCACTTCTTTGTGGAAGCCGACGACTACAAGGTCTACGAGCCGTACATTCGCGACGATTACCTCAAGCTGGCGTTCGCCGAGACGAAGATCGTCAATGGCCTGGGCGACCCCGAGCGGTGGTATTCGCTGGTCCCGCCGGCAAGTTACCAGGCGCTCAAGGAGCGGATCGACCTAGATTTCGCCTTCACCAACAAGACGGAATTCAAATCGGACGAGGCGGTGTCGCTCGATCTGTACGTGAAGAACGTCTCGACGCTCCTGGTGAAAGTCTTCGAGATCAACACGCAGAACTTCTACCGCGAAAACCGCGCGGAGATCAACACCGACATCAATCTCGACGGCTTGGTCGCCAACAGCGAGCACACCTACCAGTACGACGATCCGCCGCTGCGCCGCGTGCGGCGGACGTTTGAATTCCCCACGCTCAAGGACCGCGGCGTGTACGTGATCGACTTCATCGGCAACGGCGTCAGCAGCCGCGCGCTTGTGCGGAAAGGAAAGCTCCAGTACCTCGTGCGGACCGGCACGGCCGGGCACGTATTCACAATTCTCGACGACCAGAACCGCCGCGTGAACGACGCCACGCTCTGGCTGGCGGGCACGCTCTATCGGCCCAGCGAGACCGGCACGATCATTACCCCCTTCAGCAACCAGCCGGGGCGGCAGCCGATCGTGATCTCGCAGGGCGACTTTGCCTCGTTGGAGTTCTTCGAGCAGGAAGGCGAACAGTACGCGCTGGCCGCGGGCATCTACGTCGATCGCGAGGAACTGGTCACTCGCCGCACCGCCCGGCTGATCATCCGGCCGAGTCTGCGGC
>JBGSYU010000556.1:0-6064 GCA_041750715.1 Lacipirellula sp. | reverse complement strand
CGGCTAGCCGAGCGGGTTGCCGGCGGATTCTGCGCCTGCCCGGCTGGATCGGCAATGTGCCCGCACGCGGGCGGCTATCCCGAGCAGCCAGCGTTCAATCCCGGCCCGCCGACCGGCCAGGTCGCCTACCCGTACTACACTACCCGCGGGCCGCGGGACTTTTTGCTGGACAATCCATCGAGCATCGGGCCGTATTGAAAAAAAACCGACCCCATTTAGCCCCCGGTCACTGACCGGGGGCTAATTGACGGCGTGCAAGGACGCTCGCCTCGCAGCCGCTATCGTGCAGGGACGCACGTTAGGCGGCTGTTTTTAATGGAGGGCGGTTTCTCCGAAGCCGCCGCGAGTTTCGGAGAAACTCGCCTATGTGTCAGGCCCGCTCCGCGCTTGCCCCATGGGCGGTGCGTTTTCTCCACAAGTCGAACAAGAAAAATGTTACCGAAAGAATCACCGGCCCCAGCACGAGCCCGGTGGCGCCAAACACATTCACGCCCCCCAAGATGGCAAAGAACGCCGTCACCGTGTGCTGGCGAAGTCGCTGCCCGACGAGGTACGGATACAAAAAGTTGTCGATCAGCCCGATCGCGCACGCGCCGTAGGTCGCCAGGATCGCGGCCTTCCCCCAGTCGCCGTGGAAGGCGAGGAAAGCCGCCATCGGCCCCCAGACGACGAACGCCCCCAGATACGGAATCATCGCCAACAGCCCCATCACCACGCCCCACAGCACGGCGCCGGGGATGCCCATCAACGCGAACATGACGCCGCCCATCGTGCCTTGCACCATGGCCACGACGACCGTGCCGAAGATCGTCGCGTGAATCGTATCTTCGACTCGCTCGAGCAAGCGGTCGGTCTCGCGCTCGCCCAGCGGCATGACGCTGCGGACGCTGTCCAGGGCCTGCGACTCATCGCGGTAAAGAAAGTACAGGATGAACAACATGAGCATCAGTTGCAGGCCCAGGTAAATCGGCGCCGAGACGGCGGTCATGGCGCTGGGCTGCAAACGATTTAATAGTTCCGGCGTTTTTTCGGGAGCGAACTCTTTCTTGAGCGAGTTCCACGCCTGTTGCAAGTGGGGAATCGGCTTGAGCAGTTTTTGTATTTTCGCATCGACTTCACTGCTGCTGAGCTCGCCCAGCGCGTTGCTCAGTTGCTGCACGCCCACATAGCCGACGCCAATCACCGGCAGCAGAATGGCGACCGTCACCGCCGCCGTGCACAGGGCCGCCTTCGCGTCCGGCGATTTGACGCGCCGGGCCATCCACTGGCTAAACCGGTGCGTGATGACCGCCGCGGTCGTCGCCCAGACGATCGCCGGAATGAACGGGTAGATGAGCAGATACGAGAGGTATACCGCCAGAATCGTGGCCGCGGCCAGCGCGTAGAGTTTGCCGCGACTGCGATTGACTACCCCGCGGACTTCAAGGGGTTCCTCGGCAGGAGGGTGGATTGGATTCTCATTCACGAAGGGACTCCAACTGCCGCGCTTGACTCCGTCATCCTGAGCGGAGCGAAGGATCTAGCTTAACGCCAGATTCTTCGCTCCGCTCAGAATGACGCAACGTCTAAACCGCCGTCGCGATCAGCGTTACATTCTGCCCGCCGAAGCCGAAGCTGTTCGACATCACCGCCCGGCACTTGTGCTGGCGCGCCTCGTTCGGCACGTAGTCCAGGTCGCACAGCGGGTCGGGCGTTTCGTAATTGATCGTCGGCGGCACCACGTTATCGCGAAGCGCCAGCAGGCACACGATCAGCTCCGTCGCCCCGGCGGCGGCCACGAGATGCCCCGTCATGCTCTTGGTGCTGCTCACCGGAATCTCGTTCGCCTGCTCGCCGAACGCCTGGCGAATCGCCAGCGTTTCGACCTTGTCATTCACCGCCGTGCTCGTGCCGTGAGCGTTGATGTAACAAACGTCCTCCACATTCACTTGCGCATCCTTCAGCGCCATCCGAATGCAGGTCGTCGCGCCGCGACCCTCGGGGTGCTGGTCGGTAATCCGGTAGGCGTCGGCCGTCGTGCCGTAGCCGGCGATCTCGCCGTAAATGTGGGCGCCGCGCGCCTTGGCGCGTTCGTATTCCTCGAGCACCACCATCGCCGCGCCTTCGCCCAGCACGAAACCGTCGCGATGCAAATCGAACGGACGCGAGGCCCGCTCGGGCTCCGCATTCCGCTCGCTCAGCGCCGTGAGCAGGTTAAACCCCGACACGCCGAACGGATGAATCATGCTGTGGGCGCCGCCCGAGAGCATCACGTCGGCCTCGCCGCGGCGGATGATCTCGGTCGCCTCGCCGATGGCCTGGCTGCTGGCGGCGCATGCCGTGAGGCAGTTGGCGTTGGGGCCTTGTGCGTTGAACATGCCCGCCAGATAGCCGGAGGGCATGTTGGGCTCTTGCTCCAGCTCGGCCACCGGGTCGAGCTCCTTCACCGCGGTCTCGACGAACCGCTTGAGCGAGAACTCGCCGCCGGCCGTCGTCGCGGCGGTCATCATCCGCGCGAAGCGATAAAAATCTTGCTGACCCTCGCCGGCTCCCAGATACACGCCGAACCTCGTCGGCTCGACGTTCTTCAGAACTCCCGAGTCGCGAACCGCCTGCTTGGCGGCGCCGCCGGCGAAGGACGTGTGCCTGCTACGCGACGCCCACACGGCCGGGTCCTCGCCCTCCTCCGCGATGGACCAATTGCGCACCTCGGCGGAGATTTTCGTCGGGAAGCTGCTGGCGTCGAACAGCGTGGTCTTCCCCACGCCGCTTTTGCCGGCGAGCAAGTTCTCCCACAATTTGTCCGTGGTGGCGCCCGAAGGGGTGACGCAGCCAATACCAGTAACAACCACGCGACGTCGCATAGCGAAATCCAAAAGAGAGTGCGGAGGTCAATTCGCAGCGAGCCGGGGCGTCCCCGCCCCCGCCGCCCCACGAGCCGCTGGCTCGCGGCTAGATTACGATTGTAGGCGCTCGAGTCCTCTCTTTCGAGGTTGCGCCTACTTCGTCAGCGGCTCCGCCGCGGGAAGGGACGACTCTTCCAGCGGATAATCGCTCCGCTTCAGCCGCGTGCCGTCCTGTTTGACGCCGACTTCAAACACGCCCAACAGCTCCAGCCAGTGCTGCAAATCTCGCGGGCGAAACAACCGGGCGCCCATTTGCTGCGCCATCTCTTCGCCCATCCGGGCGAACAGGAGCTGCACCTCGCCGTGAAGCCGATCGCCCACCTTGGCGACGCCCGACACCTGGGCGCTGTCGTTGCGAATCCAGTCCGCCTTCACCCGGTAGGTGAGCGTCTGCCCGGTACGCGCATGCCCGTGAAAGAGGGCTTTCGACAGCTTGGCCAGCACCACCAGTTCGCCAAAACCGTAGTGTTCGCTAATCAGCAGCCCGCCGGCCTGGGCCATCCCCTCGATCACCAGCGAATTGGGATGCATCGGGTATCCGGGCTGGTAGTCGTGGACGTGCTCCTCAGCCAACGACACGCCCTTGACCGCCACGGCATGCGATCCGCTGACGAATTCGGTGAATCGGTCGATCCAGAACCAACGCATGGAATGCCTGGGGCTATCGGCTAATTTAGTGTCATTCTGAGCGAAGCGAAGAATCTAGCATGCGGTACACGCGCCGGACCCTTCGGAGTACCTCAGGGTGACAGGGTTCGAGCCCGACCTACGCTGCCTTCTTCAACTTGTACTCGACAAAATTACACATGTCCTGAACCGACAGGTCGCCCAGGTTCTGGATATTGGGATCGCTTTCCAGCTTGCTGAGATCGGCGAACGGCATCCGCTGCTTGAGTTCGGCGATACCGGCGGGCGTCAGCTTGCCGTCGTGGGCGAACGTCTTATCTTCCAGCACGTCGGTCGGCACCAGTTCGCCGCGCTCGATCTTGATGTCGAACGCCTTCTCCAGCCGGAAGACGATGTCGAGAAAGTCGATGCTTTCGGCGTCGAGATCGCCGCGGAGCGTGGCCTGGGGCGTGACTTCATCGTCATCCACGCCGAGGGCATCGACGAGGGATTCGCGGACTTTGTCAAAAATCTCTGCTTGCGAGGGGTGCGCCACGGTAATGCCTCCGATAACGTGTAACGTGTTTGGGCGGACGTACGAAACGCTCTGGGTTTTCCCAATGCGAGTCATCCAATACGAGTCATCCTGAACGGAGCGAAGGATCTAGCCCAACACCAGATTCTTCGCTCCGCTCAGAATGACCGCCTTTGCGTAAGTGCGATGTGCGCCCATGAATTCAATGAACCTTGAGCCTGTTTGAATTGTCGTGCTTGGCTGCGGGACACTGGCTACGTCGTCGCCGACGGAACGGCTAGGCCGCGGGTGAGCAGCCCCTGCACTTGTCGTTGATAACCGATCATCCGCGCGTCGAGCGGCGCCAGTTCCGGATCGTCGTCGGCCAGGTTCGAGCACTGGAGCGTCAACCGCCCATTGACGCAGGTGCGCCCCTCGACCTCGCCCTGGAACTTCAGCGAAACCAGCGCGCCCTCCCGCTTCAATTGCTCGACGGTGATCCGCAACTGCCGCCCGGGGTTCACGAAGTCGGTGAACTTCACCGACCGCGCTTCCTGGAGCACGATTAGGCTATGCGCGTAGTTCTGGCTGATGCGCACTAGCCACGACGCGGCCTGCGTCGCGGCCTCCAGCATAAACACGCCCGGTAATACGGGAAACTCGGGGAAATGATCGGCTAAGTATTCCTCCGCGAGCGAAACATTCTTAACGGCGGTCAACTCCACATCGCTTTCCAATGAGCAGATTCGATCCAGCAGACAGAATCGCATAGGCGATCACCGGGCACGGGGACGAAAAAAGGCCGCACGAACATGCAGAATGTTAAAATGGCGAACCGGGGATTATAGCTGGCGCCAGAATGGGCCACAACGGCATGTATTATGGGGTGGTGATACCGTTTGCCCCTGTCACCCCGACGTACTCCGAGGGGTCCGGCTAAATTCCTCGGAATATCTCGGAATGACAAATAGGCGAGCCCGGCAAACGGTATCACTTCCTAGAAGGCGGCGAAGCGACGGGCGCGCTCCCGCGTCCGTTGCCCCCGGCTTTGCCGGGGAACGCTTTGGGCACAGCGAATCGTCATGCCGTCCCTCGGCGGAGCCGGAGGCTCTCACCTCGCATCGGCATCCAACTCGACGATCCGCTTGCGAGCCTCGTCGACCATGGTCCGCACCTCGCGGTTTCCTTCGTACATCGATACGATCTTGTCCAGCAGCAACCGGGCCTGCAATTGTTTACCTTCGGAGGCGAGAACGCTGGCCTCGTCCAGCTTCGCCTGCACAAGTCCTGAAAGCTCCTGCTGCGAGTCGACCTGCGTCTTGATTCGCTCGATGCCCCGATGCGCAAGCGTCGCAACCGCACGCTGATCGACGTCGTTTAAGTCGGCCTTCTTCAGCACCTCTTCATACTTCCGCCAGCCGGAGAGCAGGTCGTCGAACCGCTCGAAACGCCAGCCCTCGGCGTACAGTCGCTCGGCTTCGAAACCGGGCGTTTTTCCAAAGCGATCGAGGTTCTTGATCCGCTCCTCGGCGCGGTGAATGGCATAGCGATCTTCGAACTCGTCGATCTTCGCCTTGTGCTTCGTCTCGGGAAATCTGGTAAGCAGTTCCTCTAAATACTGCTCCTTCGCGCGACGCCAATCGACCGGCTCGTCGGACGCCATCAGCGGCGCCGCGGCGGCGAACAGCGCATCCTCGCTCTTGGGCCACATGATCCACGCGCCGACGCCGACGATCGCCAACAGGCACAGGGCCAGAAACCAAGCCCGTTCGTAGAACGCGCCGTCGTCGCGCTGGCGGTTGACTTGCCGCTTGCGGATTCGCGAAATCTCCTTGCGATCCGCGTCGACGGTTAGCGCCCCGCGCTTGCCGGAATAGGCTTGCTGCGCCGCGCCCATCCCTTCGGCAACTTTGCGACGGGCGTCGATGATCGCCCGCCGCGTCGCATCGGCGGTCGCCAGGCGGATGCCGCGCTTGGTTTCGAGCAGCTTCGCCACCAGCACGTCCAGCCACACCGGGCAATCGAGCACCATGGCCGAAACCCGCGGCGCGGGGCCCGC
>JBGSYU010000555.1:0-7194 GCA_041750715.1 Lacipirellula sp. | reverse complement strand
GCGCCACGCCGGGGACGCCGCCCAGCAGGATGCCGCGACCCATCTGCGGGCGCTCCAGATACTTGGCGCCTTCCTGGATGCTCATGCGCCCCGCCACTTCGCTCATGGGGGTGAGCAACGGCAGGCGGCCGAGGTCGTCGGCGAGCGTTTCGTAGGCGACCGAGGTGGAGCCGCTATTGAGCATGGCGTCCGTCAGCTCGCGGTCGGCGGCGAAGTGAAAGTAGGTGAAGACCGTTTGGCCGGGACGGATGAGGGGGTACTCGGACGCTTGCGGCTCTTTCACCTTTACGATCATCTCGGCGCGGGCGAAGATTTCTGCGGGGGCCGCGATGATTTCGGCTCCGGCGGCTTGGTACTCGCTATCGAGCAGCCCCGAACCGACGCCGGCGCCGTGTTCAACGAGCACCGTGTGGCCGCGGCGAGTCAGCTCCTCAACGCCGACCGGGAGCATGGCGACGCGGTATTCGTCGAGTTTCACTTCTTTAGGGACGCCGATGATCATAGGAGGGGGGCTGGGGATTGGGGACTGGAGATCAATTCATTGTCATTCTGAGCGAAGCGAAGAATCTGACGGCGGGCTAGATCCTTCGCTCCACTCAGGATGACGTTTACCGTCGCGAGTGTACCATGATGGCCGGGATGTCTTGCAGACGCACCACGCGCAACATTTTCTCGCTTTGCTGCCCCAGCCCCTAATCCCCAGCCCCCGGCCCCTTTTCCGATGGATCACGAACCCACCAATCGCCGTGTCTTGCTGTGGGCCATCGTGGCGGCCCTGGTTGCGTGGGGCATCTTGCTCGGGCTGGGCGCCTATCTGGGCCTCGACCCGCAGACGCCGGATCGGGATTTTCGGCGATTGTGGGTGGTCGCGGCGACGACGGGCGGGTTTTTGGCGATGTGGCTGGGGGCGTTGGCGTTGCGCGGACGGCGCTAAGCCGCAAGCGGCGAAGTGCGGTTGATCCACTTGTCCGGCGGCAGGGACGTTGGTAAATTGAGCGATTCGCAATATCCGCCTAGCCCTGACCAAGCTTGGTCAGGGCTGTCGTGGCTTACCAGCGACATAGTTTATCCTCCGAAAGCATTTCGTCCCATGACGACTTACATGGCCAAAGCCGGCACGTTCGAGCAGAAGTGGCTGCTCGTCGACGCCACCGACAAGATCGTGGGCCGGCTGGCCAGCGAAATCGCCGTCATCCTGATGGGTAAGCACCGCCCGACGTACACCCCGCATGTCGACACGGGCGACTTTGTCGTCGTCGTGAACTGCGAGAAGGTGAAGTTCACCGGCAAGAAGTGGGAGCACAAGACCTACGCCTGGTACACCGGCTACACCGGCCAGAAGACCATCACCGCCGAAGACCGGTTGGCGAAGCGGCCGGAACTGATTCTGCAAGAGGCCGTTCGCCGCATGTTGCCGAAGAATAAGCTGGGCACGGCGATGCTGTCCAAGATGAAGATTTACGCCGGGGCGAACCATCCGCATCAGGCGCAGCAGCCGGAGCCGACAGAATTGGCGTCGGTCTGACGCTGGTTCACGTATACAAATCAACTACAAAGTGCCGTCACTCTGAGCGGAGCGAAGAGTCTAGCCAGACCCTTCGGAGTACCTCAGGGTGACACGAGTTTACCTAACAGGATAAATCACACATGGCAGCGACTGCCTCGGAAGTAGCCATCGGAACCGGCCGCCGCAAGACTTCGGTCGCGCGGGTCCGCATCCGCGCGGGCAAAGGCAAGATCACCATCAACAACCGCGAGTTGGAAGAATTTTTCCACATCGAGCAAGATCGCAACGCGGTGACGGCGCCGCTGGACCAATGCGAAGTTCGCGGGTCGGTCGACGTGTGGATTCGCGTGAACGGCGGCGGCACCACCGGCCAGGCCGGCGCGTGCATGCAGGGAATCGCCCGGGCGCTGCTGAAGCACGACAGCGATTTGATCGAGAAACTTCGCGAGAAGAATTTCCTGTCGCGGGACAGCCGCATGAAGGAACGCAAGAAGTACGGCCTGCACGGCGCCCGCCGCGGGACGCAGTTCTCCAAGCGGTAGTTCGCTAGTTCGCCATTCAATTTTGGACGCCAACGCCGCTTTTCCCCCTGGAAGGCGGCGTTTTTTTGCGCCTGCTTTACGAGGTATCCTAGCCCCGTCCGCGAGGGCGGGGTTTGAACCTGAAGGCGCGGCGAGGGTTCCAACCCCCGGCTTGCGCCGAGGGCTTTTGGTTATGGGGTGAAGAAATGCTGGCGATTCTTGGGCGAAACTTCGGGCTCGGCTTCGGGGTTGAATTCTCAGGTCGCCCTCATTTCGAGGGCGGTGGTATGCTGATTAGGGCCCTTGGCCGTCTCGACTATTCATAGTTGCCTTGCTGGGAGGCGTCCGGATATGTGGCGGTTCCGCGTTTGGTTGATGCCGGCGATTCTCGTGGGCCCCCTCGTTGTTTTCGCGGGCGCCGTTGCCGGGGCCGCTAGGCCGCAAGCGGCGGATGTGGCGCGGCAGGTTGATGAGTCCCTTGCCACGGAGGTGCTGGTGGAGGGCGTCGGCGTGGCGCCGCGGTGCGACGACGCCACCTTTCTGCGACGGGCGTGGCTCGATATTGTCGGCGACATTCCCGCGCCTGAGCATGTGATCGCGTTTACGCTCGACAAGCGGAGCGACAAGCGTGCCCGGCTGGTTCGCGAGCTGCTCGCCGATTCGCAGTACGGGCTGAACTGGGCCCGCTACTGGCGGGACGTCATTTTTTATCGGCGGATCGAAGAGCGGGCGCTGATCGCGTCGAATGCGTTGGAGGCGGACCTCAGCGAACGCTTGAACGAGAACGTGCCGTGGAACCGCGTCGCGGAGGAATTCATCACCGCGACTGGCGACGTGCGCGAAAACGGCGCCACGGCGATCATCATGGCCCAGGAAGGCCGCACCGAGGAGACGACCGCCGAGGTGGCCCGCATCTTTCTAGGGATGCAGATTCAATGCGCCCAGTGCCACGACCATCCGTACGACCGCTGGAAGCGCGAGCAGTTTCACGAGTTGGCCGCGTTCTTTCCACGCATCGGCGTGCGACCGGTACAGTCGGCGACAAGGCGGTCGTTCCAGGTGGTGGCGAGCGACCGGCGGATGCGGATCGCTAAGAACGACGACGGCAATCGGCCGATGCCCGAGCACATGATGCCGGATCTGGAAGACCCCACGGCGCCCGGCAAACAAATGCAACCCAAGTTTTTCTTGACCACGGCGAAACTGCCCGTCGGCAGTCTCGACGTCGACCGGCGGGAGAGCCTCGCCAAGTGGCTGACCGGGAATGAGTGGTTCGCCGTCGCGGCGGTGAATCGGGTATGGGCGGAACTGGCGGGCGAAGGCTTTTATGAACCGGTCGACGATATCGGACCGGACCGCGAAGCGCGGGCTCCCGAGACGATGAAGTTGCTCACCGCGGGGTTTCGTCGCAGCGGCTACGACATGAAGTGGTTGATCGAGACGATTTGCGCCACCGAGGCGTATCAGCGGCAATCGCGACCGCGCGGCGGCGATGGGACGGATGAGATGCATGTGCCCTTCGCTGCGAGCGTGCCGCAGCCGTTGCGTGCCGATCAGCTTTACAACGTGGTGCTGTCGGCGCTCGACTTGAGCGATGAAGAGCCGACGGAGCGGGGTCGCGGCGGCGGCGGTCTCTACCGGCGCCCCGGTCGTCGCGGACAGTTTAATCTCACGTTCGGCTACGACCCGAGCGAGCCGCGCGCGGACGTCGCCGGTTCGATTCCGCAGGCGCTGGCGATGATGAACTCGCCGCAAGCTGCGGGGGGGCTGAAGGCCAATCGCGGCGTGTTGGCAGGGTTGCTCGAGGAAATTGATGACAACGACGAACTGTTCGTTGAACTGTATCTGCGGACATTGAGCCGGCAGCCGACGGAAGACGAGTTGGCCCGCGCTGCGGCGTACGTCGATGAAGTGGGCGACCGCAAGACGGCGATTGAAGACTTCGCATGGTCGCTGCTCAACTCGGCGGAATTTCGGCATCGACGATAAGAGTGGCCGCAAAAAGTCGCAAAATGCGCAAAAGAAAGCCATGAAGATCGGATTCGGTTTCAAGAAAAGCTTTTTGCGAACTTTGTGTCTTTTTGCGGCTGTTCTGAATTGATTTACAAGGTGTTGCCATGAATGTAAAGCTTCAGCATCACACGCAGGTGGCGGTTCGGCGCGGATGCGTCGTGGGGCGCCGCGACTTTCTGAAGCACTCGGCGGCGTTGGGCCTCGCGGCGGGCTCGTTGAATTGGACCGACGTGATCGCCGCGCGGGCGGAGGAGTTGCGAAGTCGCGGAATGGCGTGCATCCTATTGTGGATGCAGGGCGGGCCGTCGCAGTTTGAAACGTTCAGCCCCAAGCCGGGCCACGCCAACGGCGGCGAGACCAACGCGATCGACACCAGCGTCTCGGGCATCCAAATCGCCGAGAATTTGCCGCACCTGGCCAAGGCGATGAACGACCTGGCCATCATCCGCTCGATGACGAGCAAGGAGGGGAATCACCAACGGGCGACGTACCTGCTGCATCACGGGTACCTGCCAATGGCGAGCGTGAAGCACCCGACGCTGGGGGCCAACGTGGCCGACCAGATTGGCGCCACGGCGAGCGAGTTGCCCAGCTTCGTGCAGATTGGCGGGCGGCTGCCGCAATCGGGCGGCGGCGGATTCTTGGGGATTGACTTCGATCCGCTCATTTTGCCTTCGGCCACGCGCCCGCCGCAGGATACGAAGCCGACGGTGGACGCCGATCGCTACGCCCGCCGGTTGCGGCTGCTCGAGTCGATGCAGGGCGACTTCGCGGCGGCCGGCGGAGCCGACGTGGTGGCCGATCAGCAGAAGCTCGTAAAGCGGGCCGCCGATATGATCCACAGCCCTAAGATGGAAGCGTTTGATTTGGAGCGCGAGCCCGAAAAGCTGCGCGACGCCTACGGCGAAGGCGAATTTGCGTCGGGCTGCATGATGGCCCGCCGGCTGATCGAGCGCGGGGTGACGTTCGTCGAAGTCGGCAGCCGCGGCTGGGATACCCACCAGGACAACTTCGCCAAGTCGCGAGAGCTCTGCGGACAGATCGACCGAGGAGCGGCGCAGCTCATCGCCGACCTCAAAGCGCGCGGCATGCTGGAAAAGACGCTCGTCATTTGGATGGGCGAGTTCGGCCGAACGCCGCAAATCAACCCGCGCGCCGGCCGCGACCATTTCCCGCGGGCGTTCAACGTGGCCCTCGCCGGCGGCGGGGTACGCGGCGGGCAGGTGATCGGCGCTACGAACGCAGCGGGAACGGAAGTCGTCGAACGGCCCGTGCTGATTCCGGACCTCTTTCGCTCGATCTACCACACGCTAGGCATCGACGCCGACTACGAAAACATGAGCGGCATCGGCCGGCCGATCAAGCTCGTCGACGGCGGCGAGGTCGTTAGCGAGCTTTTCAGCTAAGAAAAAGACGAACCACTAAGGCACGAAGGGCACGAAGAAGAAAAGAAGAAAAGGGGAACACTAATCGACGCTAATTTTCGCCAATAGAGATTAGTGTTGATTAGTGCCGATTAGTGTTCCCGGCTTCTTTTTCTTCGCATTTTTCTTGGTGCCCTTCGTGCCTTTGTGGTTAAACTCGTCTTTTCTTCGCGGAGTGCGCCATGTCGGAATCGGAATCGACCCCTCCGGAGGAGCCGTCGCCGGAGGAGCTTAAGCGGGCGCTCAAGGCGTTTAAGAAGCGGCTCAAACTAACGCAGCTCGACGTCGAGTCGAGCTTGGGCGTCGGCCCAATGAGCGGCGGGCGCCCGTCGGGGATCGTGGCCATTACGCCGCCGAACCAGTATCCGCGCTCCGTGTGGGAAGCGCTCGTCGAGCAAGGGCGGCTTAAAAAGGCGAGCCCGGGGCAGTACGAGCTAACCTAGCGCATCTTCAAAGCTGGAATGCCATGTAGACGAGTCTCTCCAAGACTCGTGCATTGCGGTCTCGGAGAGACCGCTCTACGTGTCAACGCAGGATTGAAGCGGCACTAGCGGCTCGCGAATTCTAGTCGAGTCGGAGGCAACCCCTAAGCGTAAGCGCGCGGGAGTCTTTTTGAGCGCGCGGCTACCGTGAAGTCTCCGGGCGCTTACGCGACCGACTCGCCAGAAATGCAGCACCAGCGATCGCGGTTGCCAGTACCGCGGACGCGGGTTCGGGGATGGCCGCCGCGCCGGGAACGCTTAAGTTGCGTTGCCAGATGAGAAAGTCGCGGCCGTCGACGTCGCCGTCGCCGTCGGCGTTGCCTTGCATGGTGGTGGGCGTGCCGGTGGCGCCGAAGTTGGTGCGCCACACGGCGAGGTCGGCGCCGGTGACCATGTTGTCGCCCGTGAAGTCGCCGGGAGTCGACGACGGCGGCGGCAGGTTGACCGACCCCGGGCCCGGAGGCGTAGGGTTGGGGAAATTCGTCGGCGAGTTGATTCCGGATACGAAGTTCTGCGCCGGACTGGAGGGCGTTGCCTCGATCAGCGAGTTAACGCCGTCTTTCGGCAATGCCGAGCCGACGAACGTCACGATGTCGAACCCGTGGGCGAAGTCGAGCGAGATCGTGTCGGCGTTGGGGTTGAAGAACGGCCCCCCCGCGGGCGTGAAGGTGAGCGTGTAGTCGGGAGTTCTGCCCCCGGCGAGCGCGCCGAAGCCGGCGGTGGCGATCAACATGTGAGTGTTGGCCGTCGAGCTGGGGTTGGGAGCCGCCAGGGACAGGTTGCCGCTGAAGGTAAACGTCTTGACCGTCGGAACTCCGCCGACCGTCGATGTTGCCGTGATGGTATGTCCATTGAGAGACTGCTGGTTGGCGATGGCCGTAAAAAATTCGATGAACTGGACGCTGCCGTCGTGGTTGGAGTAGATCTCCGAGACGTCCCAAAGATGGAACGTCGCTTCGCTGACGGCGCTCAATGAGATGGCGCCCGTAAACGTCATCAAGGCGCAGATTCTCCGCAAGTTCTTCATGGCTGCCTCTGTTTGACCTCGACCCGTAGTAAAACCACCCCTCGCGACGGGTTCATTCTACACCAGCGGCCGCCGCAGCGAGTGCTTCCGGGGACGGAAAATTGCGGCCGCGATAGCAGCGGCGACTGCGAGAGCGGCGGCGGTCGGCTCGGGAATAGCCGCTGTATTTACGGTCGCGGGCAGGCCGCTGCCGAGCTGCCGCTGCCAGGCGAGGAAGTCG
>JBGSYU010000554.1:0-1782 GCA_041750715.1 Lacipirellula sp. | reverse complement strand
GAGAGCTTGGGGCGGCGGTTGCGCGCCGGGACGCGGCGGGCTACCGAGGCGTAGCGGCTGACCATTTCCGTGGAAAAGGTGCCGCCCAGGATGGCGGCGAACTCTTCGCCGAAGACGTCTTCACCGGAGTTGATCAGGTCGCCGATCCACCAGGGGCTGGCGCGCTGGCACCAGAGCGCGAATTGCAGCGGGCCCTTCCACTGGTCGAGCGGCGGGCGGCCGTCCATGGCGATCGACGCGGGACGGAAGTGGAAGCGGCCGAGGTTGATTTGGGGGTCTTTGGGCATGGATGGCGACTGGCCGGCGAGCGATCCGTGGCGAAGAAGCCCCTAGATTTTAATGGAGAGCGGCGGGCTCGGGGAAGTTGGGCGGGACCAATCGTCGTGGTATAATCTCCATATGACGCAAGAAAGTTTCGAGCGAGCGCTGCGGGCATTCCAACGGCGAACGCCATTTCGCGCGTTTACCGTAGAGTTGGTAAGCGGCTATCAATTTCAGGTGGATCATCCCGAGGCGTTGGTGTTCCGGGGCGGCACCGCCATTTTCGTTGCTCGCACGGGCGATCCGACGATTTTCGATCACGAAGGCGTCAGCCGGATATACGACGAAACCGCGTCGCAGCAATCAGCCTAGTTGCGGAGTGGATTTGGCTTGTTCTTGCATGTCAGAATCCATTTTTCATCCGCCGCCTGGCTCATATCCATCGGTGCGGTTGCGGCGCACGCGGCGGCATGATTGGTCGCGGCGGCTGGTGCGCGAGAACGCACTTTCGGTCAACGATCTGATCTGGCCGCTGTTTGTGCGCGAGGGTCGCGGCGAGCGCGAGGCGGTGGCGTCGATGCCAGGCGTCGAGCGATTGTCGATCGATCTGGTCGTCGAGGCCGTCGGCGAAGCGGTCTCGCTGGCAATACCCGCCGTCGCACTGTTTCCGGCGACCGACGCGAAGCTGAAGACCGCCGAGTGCGACGAGGCGGTGAATTCTGAAAATCTCGTTTGCCGAGCCGCGCGGGCGGTCAAGGCGGCGCACGGGGATCGGATTGGCGTGATCGGCGACGTCGCCCTCGACCCTTACTCGAGCCATGGGCAAGACGGGTTGGTCAGCGACGGGTATGTCGTGAACGACGAGACCGTGGCGATGCTCTGCCGGCAAGCGCTCGTTCAGGCCGCGGCGGGATGCGACGTGATCGCGCCGAGCGATATGATGGACGGGCGCGTTGGGGCGATTCGCCGGACCCTGGACGAGGCGGGGCACGAGCATGTGCAGATCATGGCCTACGCGGCGAAATATGCTTCGGCGTTTTACGGGCCGTTTCGCGATGCGGTGGGGTCCGCGGCGAACCTGGGGAGCGGCGACAAGCGCACCTACCAGATGGACTTCGCCAACGGCGACGAGGCGCTGCGCGAAGTGGCGCTCGATCTGGCCGAGGGCGCCGACAGCGTGATGGTGAAGCCGGGGATGCCGTACCTCGACATCGTGCGGCGCGTGAAGGACGCGTTCGGGGCGCCGACGTTTGCGTACCAGGTGAGCGGCGAGTACGCGATGATCGTCGCCGCGGTCCAAAATGGTTGGCTCGATCGCGAGCAGGCGATGCTGGAAAGTTTGATGGCGTTCAAGCGGGCCGGGGCCGACGGCGTGCTGACGTATTTTGCCCGCGATGCGGCGAGGCTGCTGCGGAACGCCTGAGTCGTGGCGAGTCTTGCGTGGCGCTCCGGCGAGCTGTTAGCTCGCGGCTACCAGGAGAATGCGTCGGCGAGGTGCTTCCAGAAGGCGATATGGAAGAA
>JBGSYU010000553.1:0-2186 GCA_041750715.1 Lacipirellula sp. | reverse complement strand
CGGATGCAGGTCGGCGAACCCCGGCATGGCCGCGGCTCGCTCGTTCCGCTTGGGGTTGTACTTCATCGTACAACTGCCCAGCGGGTAAAAATGCGTGTCGACCGACATGTTGAGCGTCGACAGATTGAGGAAGTGCCGCACGATTTGCGGTTCGGTCACCTCCGGCAATGCAGGGGGCGCCGCCGCCAGCACGCCGGCAGGCAACAACTCCGCTTGCGTCTTCGCAGGCACATCGCACGCCGGCAATCGCGCGGCGCGGCGACCGGTTTTGGAAAGATCAAACAACAGTTGCGTATCGCGGGTATTTCGCATTGCTAACCAATTCTTGTTGAACCGCCAAGGGACGAGAACAGACTAACCACGAAACACACGAAACACACGAAAGGGAAGGGTAATCAGCAGCTTTCGTGCGTTTTGTGTGTTTCGTGGTTGCTGTTCTCATATTAAACTCTAATGCTCTTGGCATCCTCGGCGGTTAATCTTCTATACGTGGGCAGGTTGGCGACGAACATTGCTCGCCATTAGGGCTTTCGCCAAGCCGTCCATTTCGGTCTTTGTCCGCTTCTCGGTGACGGCCACGAGGAAGCAGTCGCCTAGTTCCGGATACCAGCGGCTAAGCGGCAAGCCGGCTAAATAACCGTCGTCGAGCGCCGAGCGAAGCAAACCGTCGACGTCGTTCTCGGCATCGCGGATGACGAACTCTTTGAATGTCGGCGCCTCGAACGCCAGCGAGAAGCGTTCGCACTGGCACAATTTCTCGGCCAGGTAATGCGACTTTTGCAGGCAGAGGTTGGCCGTCTCACGGAGGCCGGCTGGTCCCATTTGTGCTAAATAAACGCTCGCCCGCACGGCGAACAGGGCTTGATTGGTGCAGACATTGCTGGTGGCCTTGTCGCGGCGGATGTGCTGCTCGCGGGTTTGGAGCGTGAGGACATAGCACTTATTGCCGCGGCGGTCTTTCGTTTCGCCGACGATGCGGCCGGGCATTCGCCGGACGAGCGCCTGGTCGCACGCCATGACGCCGAGATAGGGCCCGCCGTAGGACATCGGCGTGCCCATCGTGTGCCCCTCGGCAACGGCGATGTTGGCGCCGCCTCCGTCAGCACCCCAGTCTCCAGGTCGCTTCAGGATTCCAAGGCTAATCGGATCGAACACCGCAATCAGCAGCGCTCCAGCCCGTTTAGCGGCGGCGGCAACGCCGTCCACCTCCTCGACGCACCCAAAGAAATTCGGCTGCTGCACGAGCACCGCCGCCGTCTGGTCGTCAACGGCCGCAGCCAACGCCTCCGCGTCGATCGCGCCCCCCGGGCAGTCGAGCGTCACCAACTCGCCGTCGATGTTCTCCAGATAGGTGGCGATCGTCTGCCGGTATTCCGGATGCAAGCTCGTCGGCGCGATAATTTTGTTGCGATTTCCCCCGGCATGCAGGGCCATCAGCACCGCTTCGGCCGCGGCGCTGGCCCCGTCGTACAGGCTCGAATTGGCGACGTCCATGCCGGTGAGCCGCGTGATGAGCGACTGGTACTCGAACATCACCTGCAAATTGCCCTGGCTCGCCTCGGCCTGGTAGGGCGTGTACGAAGTGTAGAATTCACTGCGCGACCCGATCGCGTCGCACACGGCCGGCACGAAGTGGTCGTAACTGCCGCCGCCGAGAAAGCAGACTTTCACGCCCGCATGCTCGTTCAAGCCCGCCAACTGCCGAAGATGCTGATCGAGCTCCATTTCAGAAAGCGCCGGCGGAAGATCGAGCGGGCGCTTGAGTTGCAGATCGTCGGGGATCGGCGCAAACAGATCGTCGATCGACTCGGCGCCGATCGCGGCGAGCATCTCGCGCTGATCTTCGAACGTATTGTAATGGTAAGGCATAACGGGCGTTGGTAATGCTAGCGATATCGTAGGTGGCAAACTGAAGCGTGGTTCAAATGACGAAACCCGAATGACGAATGACGAACAACCCGACGCATTCGTCATTCGTCATTCGAGAATTCGTCATTCACCTAGTGTCCTTCTTCCGCGCACTGCTTCTCGTACGCCGCGTGGTTTAGCAGCTTGCTCAGATTCGTTTCATCGCTCACGCGAATCTTCGCGATCCAACCTTCGCCATACGGATCGTCGCCGAGGATTTCCAGATGATCGGGCAGTGACTTATTCACCTCGATCACTTCGCCGGCGACCGGGGCGTA
>JBGSYU010000552.1:0-7489 GCA_041750715.1 Lacipirellula sp. | reverse complement strand
GCGCTATCACTGGTGTTTCGCGACGCGTACCCCAGCCGGCAGACGGCGACGCGGACCTTTCTCCTGGACGAGAATTTCACCGATGTCCGCAAAATCTTGGTTCGCAACGAGTCGGCGAAGCAGATCGTCACCATGGGCGGTGGCAGCGAGTTCGTCGACCAAAAGTGGAGCGCGGTGGGGCTCGATTCGAGCCGGTTGTTGCAGGAATTGGCCAATCCCAACTGGCGGCTGGAGCTGCACGGCACGCTGCACGTTCGCACGACGGACCATTACATCGGCGAGCATGTGATCCCGCTGCGGCAGACCGTGGAGATTACGCCCGACTTTTTGCACAGCGAAACGCACCTGGAAGAGCCCGCCGAGCGGCTGAAGCGGTATGATATGAAGACGTACTTCGACCGCGACGGGGCGACGGGCCAAGCGCGGGTGACGCTGGAACTGACGCAGGAGATACTCACCGCCGCGCCGTTTTGGGCTCATGGAATCGCCGACCGGCGGGTGCGGCGGTCGGTCGAGCGCACCCTGGCGAACCAGGAGACGGCGATTCGTAAGCTGATCGCGGAGAATATCGACGACGTGCCGCTGCTGCCGCTGCGGTAGCGGCGACTTGCAAATCGGGCGCTGGCCCGATCAAATTTGAGAGACAGAAAGACTTCTCACGCAAAGGCGCTAAGGCGCAAAGAAAAGCGCAAAGAAGACAAAGAAGAATTGAATTTCGTGCATTTCTTTGCGTTCCTCCTTTGCGATTTAGCGCCTTTGCGTGAGACCTACTCCTCAAACCAAGCCATGACGCTTGCCTTAGGTGACAGGTGAGATATGAGTACCAGCGATTCTCGCCGCACGTTCTTACAGGCGTCGGCGGTTGGCCTTGCCGGCGTCGGGATGTCTTATTGGGTGAGCGGCCGATCGCGGGCGGACGACGCGCCGTCGAAGTCGCCCAATTCGACGCCCGTGCTGGGATTTATCGGGACCGGGATTCGGTTCCACGACGACCTGGGGCACCAGGCGATCAAGCTGGCGCCATGCGCGGCGATTTGCGACGTCGATGCGCTGCAAGCCGGCCGCGCCCTGCAGGTGGCGTACGACGAGCACATCCTGGCCGGGCGGCCGCTGTCGGTCGACGTGTACGAGGACTATCGGCGCGTGCTCGACCGGCAAGATATTAACGCCGTGTTCGTCGCCACGCCCGACCACTGGCACACGAAGATCGCCATCGACGCGATGCGGGCCGGCAAGGACGTGTACTGCGAGAAGCCGATGACGCTCACGATTCGCGAAGGGCAGCAGATGCTGCGGGTGATGCGCGAGACGGGGCGGGTGGTGCAGGTCGGAACGCAGCAACGAACCGAGTTCGACCACATGTTCGCGAAGGCGGTGGCGATGGTGGCCGACGGTCGCGTGGGCAAGCTCAAGCGAATCACCTGTGCGATCGGCCGGGGGGTGGAGTGCGATCCGCTGCCGGCGGTGGCGCCGCCCAAGACGCTCAATTGGGACATGTGGCAGGGGCAGACGCCGAGCGTGGAGTATCGACAGGGATCCAAACGCGATCTGGCGGGCTACGGCGCGGGGCATCCGCTGGGGCGAACGCACAATTACTTCCGCTGGTGGTACGAATACTCCGGCGGCCGCATGACCGACTGGGGCGCCCATCACGTCGACGTCGCCATGTGGGCGGTGAGCCAGCTTCGTAAGGGATTCGGCCGCGCGACGATCAAGCCGCTGCGGGCGAAGCACCCGGTGCCGCTGGTCGACGGCATGCCGACCGAGAGCGACCGGTTCAACACGGCGGCGTCGTTCGACAGCCGGGTGACATTCGACGACGGCTTGGAGCTGCGGATTCGCAGCTCGGCCGAGGACGACTTGGGCATGGAGAATGGCGTGATGTTCGAGGGGGACGGCGGGCGATTCTTGGTCAATCGCGGCAAGCTCGCCGGGAAGCCGGTGGAGGATCTAGCTTCGAAACCCCTGCCGGAAGACGCGCTGCAGAAGCTGTACGGCGGCGAACCCCCGGCGAGCCATTTGGCGAACTTCTTCGACTGCATGAACACGCGCGAGTCGCCGATTTCCGACGTTCAGTCGCATCACCAGGCGATCTCGATCTGCCACGCGGTGAACATCGCGCTGCGGCTGGGGCGCAAGCTGGCGTACGACACGCAGGCGGAGGATTTCGTGGGCGATGCGCAGGCGAGCTCGTTCATCGAGCGGCCGCAACGCAAGGGGTATGAGATCGTAGTGTAACAAATTAGCCCCCGGTCAGTGACCGGGGGCTAAATGACTCTACTTCTGACGGGTGTACTTGATTTCCATCACCTTCCACCACTTGCCGCTCTCGCCTTCGACGGGCTTGTGCATCTCGAAGGTTTTCGCGTCCTCGCTGTCATAGCGAGTGACCATCTTGGTCTGGCAGTCCTTCCCGGTCATGCAGTCGGTTCCCTCGCCCATCATGGTGAGCGTGTGCGAGTCGGCGTCGTAGTCGCCGGTCATCTTCATCATGAACGGGCTCATGGTGTCGACCCAGCCGCCGACGTACTTCTTCTCGATCGGGTCGTAGCCCATGGCCGAGCGGCCCGAGAACGGCTGGCCGTGGGCCTCGCCCTCGAACGCGCTCATCAGCCACATCTTGCCGAGCATTTTGTTGGTTTCGGTTCCCTTACTCTTCATCGGCTCGGCGTCGGGGGTCATCCACATGGTGACCTCGGCGTCCCACACGCCCGCATCGCGAGCCATTTCCTCATGCTGCTTCGTCGGCTTCATGTATTCTTCAGCCGCCATCGCGGACGTCGCCAGCGGCGCGAGCAACAAGCCGGAAGTGGCGATTAATCGGACCATCGAACGTTTCATAGCAGACTCTCCTGTATCGTGAGGAACATCAATACGCGCCGCCATCGAGCGAGCGCCGGGGAGGTAATTATTGAGCGCTCCTCGCATCGCATCAAGCAGCGCGGACGCTTATGAAGGAATGGTGAAGCTCGCAAATGCAAAAAACGGACAGAAAGGGTGAATGCACCTCTGCGCCGCAAGAATTAAGACTGGCCGCAAAAAGGCACAAAGGACGCAAAAAAAGAAAATGCGAAAGAAATCCTTTTGCGTCTCTCGTGCCTTTTTGCGGCGGTATTCTTCGGCTGGTTTCGGCGGCGGTCGGTGACATTGACGGGGTGCGGGGCGGTTTCTAATCTTTGCCCCGCGCGGGTGCTCCGATGCGCCCGGATTGCTAGCGTGACGACGACCCTCTGCAGGAAGCACTCCCGATGACCACGTCCGTCCAAGATTTAAACGCCCCAGTGCCGATGCTCGACGTGAACCGCCAGAATGCTCCGCTCTCGGCCGAGATCGAGCGGGCGATCGCGGAAGTCGCCGCCAGCGGGGCGTTCGTGCATGGGCCCTCTTGCAAGCGGTTCGAGGAGGCCAGCGCCGCCTACTGCGGCGTCGAGCATGCCGTGGGGTGCGCTTCGGGCAGCGACGCACTGCTGCTGGCGCTGATGGCGCTGGACATCGGCCCGGGCGACGAGGTGGTGCTGCCGAGCTTTACGTTCTTCGCGACCGCCGGCGCAGTGTGGCGATTGGGCGCGAGGCCTGTATTCGCCGACATTCTTCCTGGGACGTTTAATATCGACCCGGCCGACGTGGCGCGGAAAGTGACGCCGGCCACCAAGGCGGTGATGCCGGTGCATTTGTTCGGGCAGTGCGTCGAGATGGACGCGCTGCGCGAGGCGGCCGCGGGCGCGCCTGTTATCGAGGACGCGGCGCAGGCGATTGGCGCCGAGTATCGCGGCCAAAAGGCCGGTTCGATCGGGCTGATGGGCTGCCTGTCGTATTATCCGACGAAGAACCTGGGCGCCTGGGGCGACGCGGGTCTCATCACGACCAACGACGCGGCCATCGCGGCGAAGCTGCGGATCTTGCGGGACCACGGGCAGAGCCCGCGATATCACCACGGGCTGGTGGGACTGAACAGCCGGCTCGATGCGATTCAAGCGGCGGTGCTCAGCGTGAAGCTGGGGCGGCTCGACGGCTGGGCGACGGCGCGCGACCTCAATGCGCGACGTTACGCGGCGCAACTGGCGCGACTGGGGCTCGATCGTTACTTGGGATTGCCCGAGGTGTCGCCGGAGTGCGCGAGCGTGTGGAACCAGTTTACCATTCGCGTTCCAGGCGGACTGCGCGACGCGCTGCAGCAGCAATTGAGCGACCGCAACATCGGCTCGGCCGTGTACTATCCGATCCCGCTGCACTTGCAGAAGTGCTTCGCGGGCCTGGGCTACCAGCGGGGCAGCCTACCGGTGAGCGAGCAGGCGGCCGAGGAGGTGCTCAGTTTGCCGATCTACCCCGAGATGACGCGCGACGAACAGGATCGAGTCATCGCAGCACTGGCGGATTTCTGCGGCATGGCGGCCAAGCCGGCATTGCGGGCTGCATAAAAAACCTAGCCGCAAAAAGGCACAAGAAACGCAAAAAGAGAAAGCTCAAGCCAAATCCCTTTTTGCGACCTTTGTGCCTTTTTGCGGCTAGTCCTCCTCTTTGAATCGCTTGAACTCTTGCTGGCGGCCGCTGGAGCGCAAGGTGACCAGTCCGCCGAGGATGACGCACAGTAGTAAGAGTCCCCAGGCCATGTTCGTTGCTCCGAATAAAGTCGCGAGTTGCGAGCGGCGAGTTACGAGAAAATACCAAGTGCGACCAGTTCAGGACTCGCTACTCGTTACTCGCGACTCCTTCTTACCCTAATCGCAAACAGCTTCCGCGGCAATTGGCTGGGCGCTCCGGGCGCTCAGGCGGCGGGGCAGCAGGTCGTCGAACGGCACGGCCGCTTGGCGAAACAGGGCCGTCGGCATCGAGGCGGTTTGCCATTTGGCCGACAGCGGGCGGGCGAAGCGGATGTAGTCGACGGCTCGCACAGCGAGCATCGCGTACCGCTCCCCCCGAAACGTAAACAGTTGCTCGGCGGGCGTGGGCGATCGCTCGCCGACCACATGGTAGACGAACCCGAACAGGGCGAGGCTCCCCCCGCCGAGCTGGTCCTGCCAGCGGGCGAGGCTCCGTAGGTCGTCCCAGGTGGTCCAGTTGCGCCAGTATTGCTTGTGGGCGTTGCCGCTGGGGAACCGTCGGCCCTTCACGTCGACCAAGAGCGTGGCGCCATCGGCGGGGGAGACGAGGAAGTCGACGTTTTTGAGCGACCCGGCGGCGTTGCGGCTGCGGCGGTGCTCGTCGACCGCGACGTAGACGACCCGGCGCTCTTGGAGATAGGCCTCGAAGGCGGCTTCGTAGTGGTTGTCGCGCTTGGCCATCGCAGGGAGAGGCCTCAGACTTCAGGCGTCAGGCTTCAGGAATGAAATAGCCGCGGCCTAACAGGCCGCCGGGGCGCCGTGGTCGATCGTCATTCTAGTAGATGCGAGGAGAAGTTGACCACGGATTTCACGGATGACACGGATAGGAAGAGAAATGCTTAGCCGCGAAAAGGCACAAAAGGCGCAAAAAAGAAGGGGCTTATCCCAATCCTTTCTTGTGCTTTTTGCGCCTTTTTGCGGCTGTCCCCCATCCGTGAAATCCGTGTAATCCGTGGTCGTCTTTTCATCTCTCCTGCGGACCGATCAACCGGCGAATCTCGGCTGCGATGGCGTTGGCGTCGTCGCCATCGTAAGGGACGTTGGCGCTGTTGCCCGCTTGCAAATCTTTCACTTGGCACTGGCCGGCGGTGAATTCGGTTTCGCCAATGATGATTGCGGCGCGGAAGCCTTGGCGGTCGGCGTACTGGAGTTGTTTTCCCAGTTTCTTGCTTTCCGGATACACTTCGACGCCGATGCCCACCGACCGAAGCTGCGCGGCGAGCCGCAGGTAGTCGTTGCGGCGCGTGGCGTCGAACATGCACAGCAGCACCGGCGCGGGCGACTGGGCTGGCGGCAAACGACCGAGTTGCTCCAGCGCGGTCAGCAGCCGATCGAGGCCCAGCGCGGCGCCGACGCCGGGGAGTTTTTGGTTTGTGTAAAGGCCGGCGAGGTTGTCGTACCGGCCGCCGCTGCACACGCTGCCGATGGTCGGGAGGTCGTCGAGAACGGTTTCCACGACGACGCCGGTGTAGTAGTCGAGGCCGCGGGCGATGGACGGGTCGAGTTTGAGGCGAGTAGCCGAAAGCCCGCCCGCTGAAGCGGCGCTCGCCAAGGCGGCGAGTTCGGCGACGCCGCGCTCGCCGGTGGCGTTGCCGGCGACGAGTTTTTCCAACTCGCGGAGGATGCCTTCGTTATCGCCGGCGAGCGACGCCATCGCCAGCAGTCGATCCGATTGCGCCGAGGTCGTTTCGGCCGTCCGCGCCAGCTCTTCCTTCACGGCGTCGGGCCCGATCTTCGCGAGTTTGTCGAGGGCCCGTAGCACGACGGCGGAGCGATCCGCCACGCCGAGCTTTTCGAGCATGCCGTTCAGCACGGCGCGGTGGTTGACGCGGATGGAGAACGCCTCGACGCCCAGCGCGCGAAAGAGGTCGTCGACGACCAGGACCATCTCAATATCGGCCGTGAGGTCGGTGACGCCGATCGTGTCGAAATCGGCCTGCATGAACTCGCGGTAGCGGCCGGCTTGCGTGTTCTCGCCGCGCCACACGGCGGCGATGTGATAGCGCTTAAACGGCAAGCCCAGCTCCTGCTGGTGCTGGGCGACGAACCGCGCCAGCGGCACGGTGAGGTCGAACCGCAGGCCCACGTCGCGGCCGCCGTGGTCCTGGAAGCGGTAGAGCTGCTTGTCGGTCTCGTCGCTCCCTTTGCCGGTGAGGATTTCCAGGTACTCCAGCGCCGGCGTGTCGATGGGCTGGAAGCCGAAGCTGCGATAGACCCGCCGGGCCGCGTCGATCATCCACTCCCGCGGCGCCATCGCCGCGGGGAGATAATCGCGGAAGCCTTTTAGTGTGCGGGGCTGAATAAGGGCCATAAATTCGATTAACCACGAAACACACGAAACACGCGAAAAGTAAGAGAACAAGGAATTCGATCTCCTGCTTTCTTCCCTCTCATTTCGTGTGTTTCGTGTGTTTCGTGGTTCATGTAATTAATTAAGAACTGCTAAAGGATTCGGTTTGCGACTGCGGATGCTCTTGCCTTTTTCTTGGACGACCGCTTCGGTGTATTCCCACACTTGCTCGGCGGTTTCGAGGTAAAAATCGTACGTCCAATCTTCGTCGTACTCGCAGTTGTCGGTGGTGTAGTCGCGGCAGATTTGGGGGCGGGTTTCGTAGATGCCGCAGCGGTTGTCGCTTTGTAGGTGCTTGCAGGGGGTGTGGACCAGGATGTACCAGTCGCCGTCTTCCTTGAACACGCTGGCCCGGTCGTGGAGTAGGAACCAGCGGATGTACTCGAACTCCTCGAACGTCTCGGGCGTCTCCAGCGGCAGGGCGAAGTACCGGCAGCACTTGGCGGTGCAGTACTCACAGAGGCACTCCCCTTCGGGGAGGTCCTTGCGGTTGATTTTCATCGCGCCGACCGGGAGGACGGACATGGCGTGGGCCTCG
>JBGSYU010000551.1:0-4251 GCA_041750715.1 Lacipirellula sp. | reverse complement strand
TACCCGATGGTCGCTGGCAGAATCGCGTTGAGCCGGCCACCGGAAAAGTGGTGCAGGACTACACCTCCAGCCAGGCGTTCAATATCGAATTGATGGAGCGCCTTCACGCCGTCACCGGCGAGCAGCGTTATGCCGAATCCGCGCAACGCGCGTTGCAATGGGTACTCAACAATCCGGTCAAAACCTATCGCTGGACGGGCTACTACGAAGACGTCAATCCCGACGTGGAGTCTATCGGCCATTGGGACGCTATCGACACCGCCCGCTATCTGGTCCGCCATCGGAAGGACAATCCGGAGTACCTAAAGCTGGCAACGGACATTTATGAGTGGATCGCCAGCAGCTTCACCGTCACCCAGGGTGGGAAGTGGCCGATGGTCGGCGAGCAAACCATCTGTATGCCCGTGATGTCCGGGCATACGTTTCACTTCGCCCGGCTCTGCATCGACCTTCATGACGCAACCGGAGAGCGGTATTACCGCGACGTGGCGATGTCGGCGGCGAATAGCGCGTTCGACTTTTCACGCCAGGAGGGTGACTGGTACGGGTTGATCTTTTCTCCGCTGATTCACGGGATCGAGGTCTTGGAGCGATTGGATTAACGTGACCCAAAAACCGTACAGTCCTCCAGCGCTGCTGACGAAGCGAGCGCCGGGCGCACGGTTCATACAACCAGCATAGAGCGAAGTAATGCGTAACGTGAACGCAGTAACGTTGGCAGCCCGGCTAGAGGTCGAGCGCGTGCCGCTTACGAACTGAGCTGTTACAGGGAGCGGACGCCTGGATGTTCGGGAGATTCGATAATGATGAGACACGTCGCAATGGCCGCTCTCGCCGCAGGATTCTGCGCAAACTTCGCGCGCGCCGCCGAGGTTCCGGCGGTTACCGCCGCGCCTTCGATCACGCTGCCGCCGGCGTTCGCGAAGCCCCGGCCGCTGACGATGGCGGAGCTGGCGCAGGCGAAGACTGACGGCGTGTCCGTCACGGAAGTGTCGGACTACGCGTTCGCCGGGTACGAGGGCGACTACCCGAGTCCGCCGCATGGCGACATTAACGCCCGCAAGGCGTTCATCATTCACTGGAAGGATCGCCCCTATCGATTCGTCTTCTCTCACGACGGTTCGTACTGCCCGTGGTTCGAGTTTCCCTCCGGCGCCGGCGCGAGCTTTCAGTGGTGGGAGGGTAACGAGGGGTGGGCGGAGCCGTTGTGCGACTTCGGCCGCATGGAGCGGAACAGCTTCGTCGACGTCCTTGAAAGCGGGCCGCGCCGCGTGTGGGTCCGGTGGTCGTACGTCGGCCCGAATCCCCAGAGCGGGGAAGCGGCGTACCGCTCCAGCGAAGACTTCTGGGCCTATCCGAACGGCCTGATCCTTCGCCGCCAGACGTACCAGTCGCTGCGCCCCGGCGATCATCACGGCTACTCGCGCGAGCCGATGGAGCTGATCGGCCTGGCTCCGGTCGGCAAGCTCTGGTCGGACGTGCTGCGAAAACTGCCCGGCTCTGAGGAGCGGCACTCGCTGGCCGTGCTCGATGTTTTCTCCGACCAACGCTACGACACGTACTGGACGCCAAAGTCCGGCGGACCGCTCTGGGATTCGACGCGCCGCCGCGAAGGATGCGATTGGACGCAGATCGACGACGCCAAAGGCGTCGTGCTCTCCGTCCCCTTGAAAGACGGTTCGCCCTTCTGCGTCTTCGGCGACGCCTCGGGCTTCCGCCGCGACTACACGCGCGTTAGCGAAAACAGCTTTCCCGAGCACCGAGGTCTCAACTGGGGCTCGGCGTCCTGGGACCACTGGCCGGTTGGCTGGATCAACAGCCGAGGCCATGAAGTCGACGCCGACTCCCTCAAGCTCTACCCCAACCATTTCTCCCCGGCCTGTATGGATTTCTTCGCGCTGTCCAACGAAGAATCCGCGCGGCTGGTCTGCTACACGCTGCTCGGCGTCGGTGGAGAAAACCTCGAACCGGTGCGCGCCGTTGCGCGACAATGGCTGGAGAAAGGCGACGCAGCCGTCGCTCGGCCGGACAGCGGCGCGGACTTGCCGGCGCTGGCGAGGTAACGGCGACGAACGACGGTTGCGAGGCCCTGGTTGCAACGGCTACTTTTTTTTGAAGATGGGGATTAACGCTCCGACCGCGCTGTGGCGCGTCGGCCAGAACGCACGCGCCGATCGCATGTTCCATGCCATGCTGAAGCGACAAGGCGAGGGCGTCTTCCCCAACGGTGGCGGCTTTGAGTGCGGCATTACCGACAAGATGGGCACAGGCTCTGAGATTTACGACTGGAACTGAGCGAGGACCGGCTACGAAGGACACTGCGGCCGCGACCGAATCAAAGGCGCTTCACCAAGGCTTGCCCACGCACCCGGCCGGAGTTAAGCTCAATTCGTCGATGGCTTCAGTCCTGAGGGTGTGCGGAGTTGGTCATGTCGGGCTCGTGAATGAAGTTCTTGCGAGGGATCTAAGCATGGCCGAGTCGACAACCGTAACGCGCGAGGGCCTGGATCGATGGTCCGAGGAGCTTGCTCGGACGCCCGCTCGCGAGCAACCGCCGACGACTGTCAGCGGCCGCGCGATCGATGCGCTTTACACTCCCGATGATTTGGACGGATTCGATCCGACGATCGACCTGAACTATCCCGGACAGTATCCATTCACGCGAGGCGTTCACGCCAGCATGTACCGCGGCCGGCTGTGGACGATGCGCCAGTTCGCCGGCTTTGGGACGCCGCGGCAAACGAACGAGCGGTTCAAGTTCCTGCTGTCGAAGGGTCAAACGGGACTGAGCACCGCGTTCGATTTGCCCACGCTGATGGGGCTGGACAGCGACGACCCGCGATCCGAGGGCGAAGTGGGCCGGCTGGGCGTGGCCATGGACACGCTCGACGACATGCTGGCCTTGTTCGAGGGCATCGACCTGGAACAGGTTTCGGTGTCGATGACCATCAATGCGCCGGCGATCGTCGTCATGGCGTTTTATCTGGCGGCCGCTCGGGACCGCGGCTTCGATTGGCGGAAACTGCGGGGCACGATTCAGAACGACACGCTCAAGGAATTTCACGCCCAAAACGAGTTTATCTATCCCCCCGAACCGAGCGTGCGGCTGGTGTGCGACGCGATCGAGTTTTGCGCCACGAATGTGCCGCAGTGGAATCCGGTGTCGATCTCCGGCTACCACATTCGCGAGGCCGGATCGACCGCCGCGCAGGAGCTGGCGTTCACGCTGGCCGACGGATTGCACTATGTCGAGCAGTGCGTGGCGCGTGGCATGGCGGTCGACGACTTCGCGCCGCGGCTGAGCTTTTTCTTCAATTCGCACAACGACCTGTTCGAGGAAGTCGCCAAGTACCGAGCGGCCCGCATGGTGTGGGCGGATGCGATGCGTAATCGCTACGGGGCGAAGGACGAGGCGTCGTGGAAGCTGCGCTGCCACGCGCAAACGGCGGGCTGCTCGCTGCAAGACAAGCAGCCGGAGATCAACTTGGTTCGCGTGGCTTACCAAGCGCTGGCGGCGGTGCTGGGCGGCTGTCAGTCGCTGCACACCAACAGCATGGATGAAACGCTTTCGCTGCCATCGGAGCACGCGGTGACGCTGGCGCTGCGGACGCAGCAGGTGCTGGCTTATGAAACCGGGGTGACCAACACGGTCGACCCGCTAGGCGGCAGCTATTTCGTCGAAGCGCTGACGCGGCAAATGCAGACCGAAGCGCTTGAGTACTTCGAGCGGATCGAGCAACTGGGCGGCATGTTGGCGGCCGTCGAAGCGGGCTTCTTTCGCCGCGAGATCGCGGAAGCCGCCTTCGCCTATCAACGCGATGCCGACGCTGGCCGAAAGATCGTCGTGGGCGTCAACATGTTCCAGCAGCCGGATGAAAAACCGCTCCCGCTGTTGACGGTCGACGCCTCGGTGGAGCGCGATCAACTTGCCGCGCTCGGCCGCATTCGGGCCCAGCGCGATCGAGACCGGGTCCGGCGCGCGCTCGACGAGGTGCGCGGCGCCGCCCAGCGCGGAGAAAATGTCTTGCCGGCGCTGATCGACGCGGCGCGGGCCCGCGTTTCGCTCGGCGAAGCCGCCAATGCCATGGCCGAGGTCTTCGGCCGCTACGAGCTGGCCGTATTGTGAAATTCAAACTGAAAAGACGAACTGCTAAGGACGCCAAGAGCGCCATGGAAGAAAAACTCAGAGTAACCGCGGATGAATGCGGATAAACGTAGATGAAGGCGAAAGTCATAAAGATTAATCCGCGT